>JAUVEG010000177.1 GCA_030594925.1 Gammaproteobacteria bacterium | reverse complement strand
ATCCAGCACCCGGCGGCTGCCTTCACGAACAGCTGCAAAAGCTTCCGGCAACAGCTCCTCCAGCGACTCGCCCTGCTCCAGGCGCTGGCGAAATTCGGCTGTTTTTGCTTTGAGTTCTTCATCGGAGAGGGCTTCAAACTCAGGCTCGAGCTTGTTGATGCTCTCGATTTCCTTGCGCATGCGCTTGACCAGCCGGTCATTGCGGCTGCCGAAGATTTTTGATAGTAATTTTGCCATGATATTACCACTAATAATTCAGCCGCATATTCTAACCTAAAATAGGTATATGCGTTGGATTTAGTCATTCTCAAAATCCCTTTTTTAACCACGAAAGTCACGAAAATAGACAATACGAGTATTTGTCAATTCTAGCGAGACCATGTATCAGACTGACAAGGCATGAAAGAGATTGCTTTCTCTCGCCAAGACGCCAAGATCGCAAAGGTTTTTCTTGGCGGCCTTTGCGCCTTTGCGCCTTTGCGAGAGTCATTATTGAAATTTTACGCATTTGTAAAGATGCAGGTCACCAAGGATTACCAGGCTCCCATGTTTTACGCAGATTAGGCATAATAGGGATAACAACTCTCTCCACGCAAAAACTGATGAGCGACAAGCACCACTACCCGCAAAAATTTGAACGTATTGCCAGCCAGACTCTCTTTCCGCTGCTGGAATCAGGAACGCAGTCGTTTGTGCGCGAACAGGCCGGCCGCTATCGCTTTACACTGCAGGAGTTGCGCCAGGTCAGCGAATTCGCCAATGACCTGAAGATGTGGGGCGGCAAAGAGATTGAAGAGGTGTGGCCATCGATCAAACATAACCTGCCGGATGCCAGGAAAGAGAAAAAACTGCTGATGAAGCAGCTCGACCACGAGTGGCGACAGCAGCGGCGGCAGCCAAACCGCTATCCTGCCAACAAAGAGCAACGCCAGCTGCCTCTCAAGGTAGAGGTCAGCGTGGCCAAAAAAGAGCAGCTGGGGCTTGGTTTCTGCCCCGTCGCTTCGCCGAAAACCCGCTGCTGCAACTTGCTGACACTGGATGCCGTCGACAACTGCGGCTACGGCTGCTCCTACTGCAGCATCCAGTCATTTTTTACCGGCAATGAGGTCTCTTTTGACAGTCATTTTGGCGAGAAGTTAAAGCAGATTCCAATCGATCCTGAGCGCATCTATCATATTGGCACCGGGCAGTCCTCGGACTCTCTGATGTGGGGCAACAGCAACGGGGTACTGGATGCCATTCTCGAATTTACCGGCGATCATCCCAATGTCATTCTGGAGCTGAAGACAAAATCAGCCAACATCTCACATCTGCTGAAGAGCAAACTGCCGCCCAACCTGATCTGCAGCTGGTCACTGAACCCGCAGACGATTATTGACAACGAGGAGCATGGCAGTGCTTCACTGCAGAAACGCCTCGATGCCGCTCGCCAGCTGGCCGCAAAGGGCGGCGTTGTCGGCTTCCATTTTCATCCGATGATTCACTATCAGCAATGGAGAGAGGATTACGCGGAAATTTTTCAGCAAATTCAGCAAAGCTTCTCTCCACAGCAGGTGGCGATGATCTCTCTCGGCACCCTGACTTTCATCAAACCGGTCATCAGGAAGATTCGCCAACAGGGCTTCGACAGCCAGATACTCAAAATGCCGATGGTGGAAGCCGACGGCAAACTCTCATACCCCGATGAGATCAAGCTGGAGATGTTCTCACATGCCTGGCAGAGTTTTTCCAGCGAGTGGCAAGAGCAGGTGTTTTTCTATCTCTGCATGGAGAACCAGCGATTATGGAAACCGGTTTTCGGCGATGAGTATGCCTCGAACGATGCCTTCGAGCAGGCGATGAAGTCAAGTTATATGCAGAAGATAGAAAGTTGTAAAAGTAGAAAAATCAGCAACCACGGAACACACTGAAAACACGGAAAAAGGAAACAAAACAATTCCGTGTGGTCCGTGTGTTCCGTGGTTAAAAAGCTCCACACTGGTTCCCACGGTCCTCCGTGGGAACCCATACATGGGATGGGAAAATTCAGTGAGTTGAGTAATAGGTCACAAGATATGCATTCCCACGCAGGAGCATGGGAACGAGGTAAAAAAAGGATCTGGTTGCCGAAATTGTGGTGGATGCGCTGTCGCTTATCCCCCTACGGGCTGACAGGAAACCACTCATTTATGTTTTTCTGTGTGGTCCGTGTATTCCGTGGTGAAAAAAAATCCTACCCGGTTGATGGATTACCAACTGACTCCTGCTGCGGGGGTTTTAATCCCAGATAGCGCCATGCCGCATTTGTCGCCATGCGTCCGCGCGGCGAGCGCATCAAAAAACCCTGCTGGATCAGGTAGGGCTCGAGCACATCCTCGATGGTGCCGCGCTCTTCACCGATCGCCGCAGCAAGAGAGTCGACACCGACGGGGCCGCCCTCGAATTTCTCGATGATGGCTGACAACAGGCGTCTGTCCATGTGGTCAAAGCCGTTCTTATCGACATTCAACATCTCCAACGCCAGATCGGCTATTTCGGCATCGATCCTGCCATCGGCCTTGACATCCGCATAGTCACGCACCCGCCGCAGCAGGCGGTTGGCGATGCGTGGGGTTCCGCGTGAGCGCCGCGCGATCTCGTGTGCGCCGGGCTTGTCGAGGCTCAGATTCAGGATCCCTGCGGAACGCCGCACGATATGCGTCAGATCCTCTGTCGAGTAGAACTCGAGGCGCTGCACGATGCCAAAGCGATCCCGCAGCGGCGAAGTGAGCAGCCCCGCCCTGGTGGTTGCGCCAACCAGTGTAAAGGGGGGCAGATCGAGCTTGATGGAGCGCGCCGCAGGACCCTCGCCGATCATGATATCGATCTGGTAATCCTCCATCGCCGGATAGAGCACCTCTTCGACCACCGGACTGAGACGGTGAATCTCGTCGATAAAGAGCACATCGTGGGGTTCGAGATTGGTCAGCAATGCGGCAAGATCGCCCGCCTTCTCCAGCACCGGGCCGGAAGTCTGGCGCAGGCTCGCCTGCATCTCATTGGCGATGATATGCGCCAGGGTGGTTTTGCCGAGACCGGGAGGGCCGAAGATCAGCACATGATCCAGCGCCTCGGAGCGTCCACAGGCGGCCTGGATGAAGATATCCATCTGCTCACGCACCACCGGCTGGCCAACGTAATCTTCCAGCTTTTTAGGGCGAATGGCGCGATCGATCAACGCCTCTTCACCACCCTCCCGAGGGTTGATCAGTCGTTCAATTTCTGACATCTTCAGATAGTATCCTGGTCAATTTTTTGAACCTTTTTTCTAAACCACAGATGAACACAGATACACACAGATATCGTTCTAGTAATCCTTGAGTGGCCAACATTTTACAAATGAGTCAAATTTCAATAATTACTCTCGCAAAGACGCAAAGCTCGCCAAGAAAAACCTTTGCGTTCTTGGCGTCTTTGCGAGAGAAAATAGTCTCTTTCATGCAGAGTCAGTCTGAGACTTGGTCTCGCCAGTCTTGATCTGTGACATTTCAATTACTCCGTGCGAGGCAAAAATATGCAAGATGCTGCTGAGTTATTGAGAAGTTACCTTAATCTGTGTTTATCTGTGTGCATCCGTGGTTAAAAAAACTATTTCCTGATCAAAGACTGCAGGGCTGCGCGTATCAACTCTTCACTGCCGAGCCCTTCGGCTTCGACGGACTTGACCAGGCGGTTCGCCTCTACAGGCCTGTAGCCCAGCGCGACCAGCGCACTGACTGCCTCGCTCGATGGGGACTCCTGCGCAGCAGACGATGCTGCCGTTGTCGATGAAGTCTGCGCTGACCCTGTCACCACCAGTTTGTCTTTCATCTCGATAATCAAGCGCTGCGCGGTCTTCTTGCCAACCCCCGGAATACGCACCAGCGCGGTGACATCCTCATTTTGAATACACAGAGAAAACTCGCCCGCATTCATGCCGGAGAGAATTGCCAGCGCCATTTTTCCGCCGACCCCGCTGATCTTCAGCAAGGTGCGGAACAGCAGGCGTTCCTGCTCCTGAAAGAAGGCATACAGCACATGCGCATCATCCCTGATCATCAGGTGGGTATGGAGGACTATCTGTTCACCGACTTCGGGCAGTTCGTAGAAGGTGGACATCGGCGCTTCGATTTCGTAGCCGACGCCATTC
>JAUVEG010000039.1 GCA_030594925.1 Gammaproteobacteria bacterium | reverse complement strand
CGCCTTTGCAGGCACCGGCGTTATCTTCCTCTCGCTATCGGCTTATGTATTGACCAGCCGCAAGGATTTCAGCTTCATGGGCGGCTTCCTGTTTGCCGGCATGATTACCGTCGTCATCGCCATGGTCGCCAATATCTTCCTCGCGATTCCTGCTCTCTCGCTGGCGCTCTCCGCAGCCATCATCCTGCTCATGAGCGGCCTGATCCTGTTTGACACCAGCCGCATCATCAATGGCGGCGAGACCAACTACATCATGGCGACCTACAGCCTCTACCTGAGCATCTTCAACATCTTCATCAGCCTGTTGCAGATCCTCGGCATTATGGGCGACGATTAAGGAGGTCTCTTAACTCTCTTCCCATCTCAATCATGACAAAACCCCGGCAGACATCTGCCGGGGTTTTTTAATTCAGGAAGTCACATGGAACTCTTTTTAAAAATCGGCCTGGCCGCAGTGCTGCTGATGCTCGTTTGGCGACTCTACCCTGCCGCCAAAGAGCAGATGAAGAACGGCCCCAAAGGCAGCAGCAGCGACTGGAAGGGTCTCATCCTCCCTCTCGTGCTGCTGATCGGATTCGTGTTTCTGCTGATCATGATGGTGCGCAGCTAGAAGGCTGTCCCCAGTCCCCAGTCCTATCTTTCCCCCAGTCCTATCCCTTAGAACCGCAAAACAGGCTTGACGATATATTCCAGCAGGCTCTTCTGGTCGATGATGATATCCACCTCCGCCTGCATACCGGGGATAATCTGCAGCTGGCCGCCTTTTTTATCGCTGATGGTGGTTTTGTCCGTACGCACCCGGACCAAATAGAAACTCAGCCCTTTCTTGTCCGTGATGGTATCCGCACTGATATAGATGACCTCCCCCACCAGACCGCCATATTTGGAGAAATCAAAAGCCGTGAACTTCACCTTGCCCTTCAGGCCAATCTGGATAAAACCGATATCCTTGGGTTTGACTTTCGCCTCGACAATCAACTGGTCATCCAGCGGCACCAGGTCCATGATCACCATGCCGGGACGCAGCACGCCGCCGATGGTGTTGATATAGATCTTCTTGATGGTGCCCGCCTCCGGCGCCAACAGGGTGGTGCGCGCCATCCGGTCTTTCAGCGAGACCGCCTTGGCCTGAATCGCCCCCATTTTTAACTCTGTTTCAGAGCGCTCTTTGAGCAGGTCCGACTTATATTGCCTGATCACCCCATCTTTCTTCCTCTCCATGGCGTGGAAGTTTGCAATCTTCCCGGGGATAGCCAGCTCCGCCTGTTTCAAACTCGCTTCCAGTTCATTGATGCGCTGTTTCTCCTTGATATAGTCAATTTTGGAGATGACGTGTTTCTTCATCGCCGTCTCATTGATGCTTAGTTCATCTTTCGCCACCTCGTGGTTGTTTTTCTGCACCATGAAATTGGAACGGGCGTTTTCCATCTCCGCTTTCGCCCTGGTCACCTCAAAATCCGCTCCCTCGATCTTTGCCTGGATGCTCTGCCGGCTCGAGCGAAACAGTTGCGCTTCATGCTGCTTCACTTTAGGGAACTCTTCCAGTTCAGCAGAAAACTCCACCTCATCCGCGTCATTAACCTCGGCGTCGAGACGCTGCACCCTGGCAAGCAGTTTCACATAGGAGTCCCGCTGCTCCTCGTAGGAGGACTTCGCACTGGTATTATCCAGGATTGCGACGACTTCACCCTGCTTGACGACCTGGCCCTCATGGACTTTCAGCTCCTGCAGTATGCCGCCTTCCAGGTTCTGGATTGCCTGCACCTGCTTGGACGGGATCACCTTGCCCTTCGCCTTGGCGACTTCATCGATCGGCGCTACAACAGACCACACCAGCAGGCTGACAATCAGCATAAAGGTGACCAGAATCAGAAACGAGGCGCCGGCAGGTGTATGCAATAGCCGCGCCTCACTGGCGGAAGAGACATACTCCAGCTCTTCGACATGGACAACCTCATCCTTGTGCTTTTTAGCGTTTCTGACCTCTTTAAAGAAAGTAGCGGCTTGCTTGAACCAGCTCATTTTGACTCTCCTGCGTTTGTTCCCTGATTTACTCCTGGTACAGCTGACTGATTCAGCTGTTTTGAGACCGCATCCTTGGGCCCATAAGCAGCCAGCTGTCCACTCTCGATCACCATGATGTCATCCACCAGATCCAGCAACGACGAGCGGTGCGTAGCGATGATCAGGGTGCGGTCCTTGCTGACTTTTTTCAAACGATCACGCAGCAGCCTCTCGGTTGTCTGGTCCATGCCCGAACTGGGTTCATCCAGAATCAGGATCTTGGGAAACAGCAGCAGCGCCCTGGCCAACGCCACCAGTTGCCTCTGGCCGCCGGAGAGATTCTGCCCCCCTTCTCCAACCGGCATATCCAGCCCCTGGGGATGCCTGTCGGTAAAATCGGTGACGCCGGCAAGACGCGCCACCAGCTCGACCCGCTCATCATCCACCCAGGATGCGCCAATCATGATGTTATCCTTGATGGTGCCGAAAAAGAGTTGGATATGTTGCGGCACATAGCCGATATGGCGACGCAGCTCATAGGGGTTGATCTGCTGTATATCGGTTCCATCCACATACACCGAGCCTTCCGATGGCAGGTAATAGCGCATCAACAACTTGCCGATGGTGGACTTACCGGAACCGACCCGTCCCAGAACAGCGATCTTTTGCCCCGGCTTGATCTTGAAACTCACCTCATGCAGAGACTGCACCACGGCTTCCGGATAGGCAAAGCTGACATTGTTGAACTCGAACGCGCCGTCAAATTGTGTTTTTTGCAGATAGGATTTGTGAATATCCATCTCCACCGGCTTCTCCATGAGTTTCTGCAGGGAGTTGAAAGCCGCCTTGGCGCCATGGATGCGGGTGATCAACCCCGCAAGCTGGCGCATCGGCGCAATACAGCTCCCCAGCAGCATGGTCACGGCGATCAGGCCGCCCATGGTCAGCGAGGCGTCCTTGATCAAATAGACGCCGTAGACGATGACGGCAACCGTGGACATCTGCTGCACAAGATTGGAAAAAGAGCCCACCGAGGTGGTCATCAATTTTGTCTTGATACTCCAACCCGCGATCTCACCTGTTGCATCCTCCCATTTCTTCTGGTTTCTGGACTGCATATTGTAGGCGCGCACTGCCTCCGGCGAATTGAGGGTCTCGATCAGCATGCCGTTTTTTTCAGCGCTCGCGCGGTAGGTCTGCTCGACCGTATATTTGATGGAGCGATGCGCATAGAGACTGTAGGCGAGAATAAGCGCCATAGCGATCGCAGGCACGATCACCAGATTCCCTCCCATGATGGCGATCACGGCCAGAAACAGCAGCGTAAAAGGCATATCGATCAACAGCGTCATGGTCGACGAGGTGATCAGATCGCGCACCGATTCAAAATCCTGCAACTCCTTGGCCGCCGACCCCACGGACTTGGGGCGTTCGCTCATCTCGGTCGCCTGCACCTTCTGAAACAGGATCGAGGAGAGCATCACATCGCTCTTCTTGCCCGCAATATCGAGGAAATAGGCGCGCAGCATGCGCATCAAGAAGTCGAAAACATAGGCGATGGTGATGCCGATGGCAAAGGTCCACAGTGTATCCAGCGCATCGTTGGGGATCACCCGGTCGTAGACGTTGCGCGTAAACAGCGGTGCAGCCAGTGCAAGAATATTGATCAGTATCGAGGCGATAAAGACATCCCGGTAGATCTTCCAGGAGCGCGCCAGCGTCCCCCAGAACCAGTGATCCGCCTTGAGATCCAGGGTTTGCTCCTTGCGCCCTTCAAAGTTGTGCTTTTGTTTGATGAGGAAAAGATAGCCGCTGTACTCTTCGTTCAGCGCTTCCAGGCTGATGCTCTCCTCCGCGTTGCCGCACTCGGGCCGCATGATCTTTGCCTGCGGCTGCTCCTGATCGAGATCCACGTCGAGCAGAATCGCGGTTTTTCTCCCGTTGAGCAGCAGCACCGCCGGCAGAGTCAGTTTTGAGACCTTCTCGACGGGGCGTTTCAGCAAACGGGCGCTCAAACCGGCCCGTTCAGCCGCGACGATAAACTGCTGCGTGTCGAGTTGACCATTTTCCACGGGCAGACCCGCCACCAGTGAATCGCGGCTGTAGGGATTCTCATAGAGGCGGGTCATCAACACCAGCGCATCCAGCAGGGGATCGAAGCGGGTGTCGCTTAAAGCAGCATCATTCCAGTCACTCATAAACTCGTCACTCGTTGTTGTGGTCGTCACTTCTCAGAAAGGCCGTGCATCGTTCGCAGCGAGAACAGAATGCGCCAAGGTATGGCGCATCAACATGCAATTATAGCGTGAAAGGGGGGGGGTGTAATAATTCAGAGGCGATAAAAGAGTGTCAATTTAAAATGTGATTTTAAATTGACACCCAATATAATTACGGGTATTCCGAACGCAGAGTAGTCATCCCAACCAGATTTCCGCACCGCCGAGGCTCCCTCGCAATGACGGCATTCACGCCATGTGCAGGCATATTAATTTAACAACTAGAAGTAACTCTTTGCTATTATCGTTTAACATTTTATACCTGAGCCTCTTGCAATTACCTCACCTGTTACTCTTTTTCAAGCTCATGATTATAGCAAATACAGCTCAATATTGATAAAAAATAGCTCACATTTGGGGAGTTCATGAGCTTTATTGATCAATCAGGTCGAATCTCAGCCATCACGGCATTGCATGTTCAGATAGAACAGGCTCTTTGCAGCTATCTAAATATTTGATCCGTTTGATCAAAGGCAATCGCTTTTTTGTGATCACTAAATGTTATGGCTTCGCCATTATAAACCAACCAGCTAAAATTCAACTTGTTTGATATCTGCTTCAACTTGTCAAGATTCCTAAATTGTTTGGCGGAGTAAGTCGAGTTGGATTTTATTTCGATTCCTACTAACTCCCTGCCTTGTTGTAATACAAGATCAACCTCAAAACCATTGCTATCCCTGTAGAAATATAAATTTGCCATTTTCCCCTGATTGAATCTGGCTTTGAGGCACTCTAATACAACCAGATTTTCAAAAATGTTTCCAACCAGGGGGTCTCTAGTAATTTGCTCCGGCTTTTCAATACCCAGTAAAAAAACCAACAAACCAATATCAACATAATAATATTTTGGCGATTTAACCACCCGCTTGCCAAAATTTTCATAATATGGAGGCAATTTAACAATGATATAGGAGGCTTCCAGGATTGACAGCCAGTTTCTTATGGTTTTAGCATCAACCCCAACATCATTGGCTAAAGCGCTATAATCAAACAACTGGCCTACCCGACCTGCCAACAATTTCATAAATTTTTCAAATAAAGCACTGTTTTTCAGATTAATGAGTAACCTGACGTCCCGTTCAACATAAGTCTGATAATAATTTGAATAAGCCTGTTCCGGCCTTTGATGGCGATCATAGATTCCCGGGAGAAAACCCTGGTATGCATACTCTTCAAAGCTGTTAAAGGCTATTCCCTCGTTGTGTAATTCTGAAATAGTCAGGGGAAATAGCTTTAAAATCGCAGTTCGACCTGCAAGTGATTGAGTAATTGCTTCATTGAGTTCCAACTGATGAGAACCCGTCAGAACAAATTCACCATTGACTTGGTTTTCATCAACCCGCACTTGAATATAGCTCAATAAATGCGGCACTCTCTGGATTTCGTCAAGAATGACAAAGGGTTTGAATTGCTTTAAAAATGCTTTTGGATCTGTTTCTGCAAACTCTCTGTTTTCCGGCAGCTCAAGATTACAATAAACATATTTTTTTAGAGCCATTTTAGCCAGGGTTGTTTTCCCAGCCTGACGAGGTCCCAAAATAGTCACAATTGGATACTCTTTGAGCAATTGATGCAGTTCATTTTCTATATTTCGCTTAATCATAGATTAAGTATAATTCATGCAATAGCGGACTTCAACTCCTGTATTACATAATTAGAAATTGAACATATTCTGAATTTGACTGGAATTCGCCACTCTTCTCAATAAGCCCGTGCAATTCACAAGTTCGTAGGATGTGCTGAGGCACGAAGCGCATCGTGCATGATCCCCGGGGAGAGGGGATCTGGTGCAATGCGCACCACTTATTGACGCCCTACGGTTCGTCATTGCGGGGAGACATCCTGTTGCTCTCTCCCCGGCTTTTTGATAGACTAATCTTAGCTAATTACGAAAAAAGAGAGTTATCATGATAGTCAATATGCATGAAGCGAAGAGTTCTCTTTCCAAATTGGTCGAACTCGTTCAGGATGGCGAAGAGGTTGTCATTGCCAAAGCCGGCAATCCGGTGGCGCTGTTGAAACCCTATACAAAATCGGCAAAAAAGCGCACTCCCGGTATCTTGAAGGGTAAATCATTTGATATGAGCCGCTTCGATGAAGCCGATGAAGAGATAGGTATGCTGTTTGACGGCGACGAGTAATGCGTTATCTGCTCGATACGCATATCATTCTCTGGTGGCTCTATGATGACCCCAAACTTCCGGGAAGAGACGCGCAGATAATCAGTGAAGCCGATAATCACATTATCGTCAGTGTGGCGAGTCTATGGGAAATAGAGATCAAAAGAGCTATTGGCAAGCTGGTTGTCGATTCAGGTTATATTGAAGCGATCAAAACAAACGGGATCGAGCTTCTTAGCATCCACCCCAGTCACGTTGTTGGATTGCGTTCGCTTCCACTGTTTCACAATGACCCCTTTGACAGGATGATTATCGCCCAGGCGCAAGCAGAATGTATGACATTACTCACTATCGACAAGATGGTGAAAAAGTATGATGTCGAAATCGTCTAATACAATGGAGTGAAAGCCGGAGATTATAAATTACACCCTTGTAATTTGCCCTTCGGGTCGCACAAGGCGCGTTCAATTTTGCTCCTGGCAAAATTAGCGCACCACTCCATGCGGCGCAATGCGCACTACTGACGGCAATCCCGCCACATAGCCAGATCAAAAGCATTACATAAGAGCATCTTGAAAACTCGTAGATAGTGAGTTTTGTCATCTCGAACGAATGTGAGAGATCTTATTTATCAATAAGTTAGGATTCCTCCTTTGTAACTCATCAATAACCCCGTGCATTTCAAACGTATTGTCATTTCGACCGCAGGGAGAAATCTATGAATTTCGTGATATACCATGGTGCATCCCGCCATTTTACGGTGCCGCGACAGAGAAAGGTCGGGGCGAGGGCGAACTGGTTGCAGCAGAACGGGTGATTGAAGCACTGCAAAACCAAAAATAGAAATGAAACCCCCGAATATATTTTTCATCGCTTATTGATTTCTGACGCGATTGTCATATACTTTGGTATATGACAGATAGGGAGGGTATTCCACATGAGACACTCAGCAAAGTTATTTATGAACGGTCGAAGCCAGGCCGTTCGATTGCCTGCCAACTATCGCTTCGACTGCGATGAAGTTTATATCCGCAAAGATCCTGAAACGGGTGATGTCGTCATTTCGAAAAAACCCGGCTCCTGGAGTGATTTTTTCAACATGCTGGATACCATCCAGGTAGCGGAGGATTTCATGGCGGAAAGAGACAATGCAATCGAGCAGGAGCGGGATCTGTTTTGATGGAAGGGAATCGTTATATGCTGGACACCAACACGGCCAGCTACATCATCAAAGGAGAGCCGGTAGCGATCAGGGAACACCTGCTCAATGTACCAATGGCAAGTCTCTGTATCTCAGCGATCACGCAAGCCGAGTTGTTACGCGGCGTTGCCAAAAAACCGGAGGCAAAACACCTTGCGATGGCGGTAAAAGAGTTTTTGCTCCGCGTGGAGATCCTTCCCTGGGATTCGGATGCCGCAGATGCCTATGCGATATTACGCACAGCCTGTGAAAGTGAAGGAAAATCACTGGGTGCAATGGATATGCTGATCGCCGCCCACTCCGTAGCCACGGGAACGGTTCTGGTGACGAATGACAAGGCGTTCTATCATGTCGCGCATCATCTCTCACTGGATGACTGGACAAAAGCTGCCAGGCTGTGAACCCGTCTAACGCCCCATTCAGCATGTCTTGGCAGCATTGTATTTGGCGACATCTATCCTGACACAGGGGGAGAAGTTACCTCTGTTAGTTACCTCTGTTAGTAACTTCTCAAAAAGCCCGTGCAACAGTACATGTCATTTCGACCGAAGGGAGAAATCTTGAATTTGTTCACTGTATCCAGTGCTTTCAGATTTCTCCCGATGGTCGAAATGACAACATAGCGAATGATGACCCGGCACGGGCATAGGAGGTGTCCAGAAATAACATCAGGGTTCAGATTTAAAATATTGTTCATAATCCATTCGCTTGTGCAAAACTCTCGCCATTTCAGGCATCCTTCATTCTCCAGTTTACAATTTGTCATCTCGACGCAGGAGAGATCCTGGTGTTCCGTGCGTTAAGACCCCTCGTGTTCGCCTACAGGGATGTAGGTGAGGGGCGTGAGCAGGACGCGGAAGCTTCGTACCTCACTTCCCTCGGGATGACAGTAGAAAGTGTAAACTACTTTTAAGGCATGCTGAAGGATGCCCAATTTCAATTTATTTAGATATTTTTCTATAGAAAATGATATGGCTTTCTACAGGAAAACTTAAAGCCCCAGGGTAATATTCATTGCCCACCTTGATTTGTGACCGTTTAATGCTCACATTATGTTCGTAACATGCGTGTTGAACAAACATTTAACCCTGTATTATGCCGAAAACTGCTATCAGATGAGTGGGTAGTGGAAAAAACCTGGATTGCCGCTGTCGCTTAGGCTCCCTCGCAATGACGTG
>JAUVEG010000146.1 GCA_030594925.1 Gammaproteobacteria bacterium | reverse complement strand
CTATCCCAATAATCCGACCGGCAACTTGTTTGCCGCCTCGGATGTGGAGCGCATCATTGCAGCATCACCCGGACTGGTGATTATCGACGAAGCCTACGCGCCTTTCACCGATGCCAGCTTTATGCCGCGCATTGGTGAATTTGACAACATGGTGGTGATGCGCACCCTCTCAAAAATGGGGCTCGCCGGTTTGCGCCTGGGACTGCTTGCCGGGCCTGAAGAGTGGATCAGCGAGATCGACAAGACCCGCCTCCCGTATAACATCAACGTCCTGACCCAGTTGAGCGCCAGCTTTGCGTTGAGCCACATCTCCCTGTTCGACCGGCAGACAGCGAAGATTCGCGAAGCCCGCTCGCAACTTTTTAAAGAGCTGAAACAGATGACTGGTATCACTCCTTTTCAGAGCGAAGCCAACTTTATTCTTGTGCGTACGGCGAAAGGGGAGGCGCTTTCCATCTTTGAAGGGCTGAAACAGCATGGCGTCCTCATCAAAAATCTGCATGGCGGGCACCCCTTGTTGAATGACTGCCTGCGCATCACCGTCGGAACCGACAGAGAGAACCGCGCTCTTGTCGAAGCGCTGAAGTTCCCTAAAACCTAAAACCTGCCTTATTTGATTCTGATCATCTCTTAAAGTAATTTCAGTCACGCCGTGGTATTCAGGTAGTATACTTTTCATAGAATACGTTGGTTGAGGGGCGGAATGAACGGTCCCTCCTGTTAAAAGGAGATCCAAAAATGCTTGAAATAAAAAACAGATCAAGCGGTGAGACTCTTGCCGCTGTCGATGCAGATACCCTGGCGAATGTTGATTGGCGGGAGATGCCGCTTTCAGGGGCGAATTTAAGCAATATGGATCTCAGCGGAGCACGCCTTGATTTTGCGGACCTGGTCGATGCGGATCTCAGCGGCGCCAATCTTCAGGGGGCCGTGTTGTGTGGAGCGCATCTTGAAGGGGCTAATCTTAGCGGTGCGAATCTGAGCAAGGCGCGTATTGGTGGAAATACACGATCCAATGCCGCCGCTCTGGAGGGCGTCAATCTCTCCGGCGCAGATCTGAGTTCAGCCGATTTGCGCTATGCGATTGTGAGCCATGCAAATCTCACAGGCGCCATCCTGACAAATGCTGATCTGTGTAATGCTGATCTGCATAACAGTAATCTCTCGGCCGCAACTGCGCACCATGCGTTGTTGATCGATGCAAACCTCAGAGAAGTGGATCTCAGTAATGCGGATTTTCGTGACTGTCATCTCAACGGCGCCATCCTGATCAAGGCTAATCTGAGCGGTATGACCCTGGAGAGTAATCATGAAGGGGACTTTAGCGCGATGAATCTCGCGAACCTCGATGGAGCCAATATGACAGGCGTGCACATGCACAACATCTCTGCGACGGATTGCATCATGCGGCGCGTGAATCTTACCGATGCTGATCTCTCCAACGCAGTGCTGAGCGGTACAATCATGCGCAACGCCAATGTCGCCAATGCCAATTTCGAGGGTGTGGAGCTGGCAACGGTCACCATGGACTTTTCCAATTTCTCCCAGGCGCTGAATGCCGAGATACCGGATTACAAGAGGAATCTGCGCTAACCCGGGGATGGAATATAGACAGCGCGGTAATCGTGTGAGATCAGCAATATACTATGAATAATGGAGTATTTCGTCTAGAATAACTTAAATAAAGTATGGTTTTTTTCAAGCCATTAGGAGTCTGAAGATGCCAACAGACCGCCCATCAAGAGTGCATACGCGACGACCTGCGATGCACCATCCGGCGACACCGCCCGAGGATATTCCCTCACTCGGCCTTGCCGGCAATCTCGCACGCACTTTTATCACCTCGCCACTCTCTCCAATGCTGTTGATGGCAAGTCTCTTCATCGGTTTGATGGGGCTGATTTTCACACCACGCCAGGAAGACCCGGAAATCTCCGTGCCGATGGTGGATATCTTCATCAGCTATCCGGGCTCCTCTGCCGAACAGGTCGCCAGCCTGGCGATCAATCCGCTCGAGCGCATGATGAGCGGCATTCCCGGCGTCAAACATATCTACTCCGCCTCCGAACATGAACGCGGAATTGTGACAGTGCGCTTCAAGGTGGGTGAAGAGCTGGGGCCATCGATTGTCAAGGTGCATGACAAGCTGCAGTCCAACCTGGATAAAATCCCGCCTGGCGTCTCGATGCCGCTGGTCAAACCCAAGGGAATCGATGATGTCCCTATCGTGACCGTGACACTCTGGTCAGAGGAGATGGGGGACGAGGTATTGCGGACACTGGCGGCAGATGTGCTGCAGCGCCTCAAAGAGGTCAGGAATACAGGTGATGGCTTTATTGTCGGCGGCCGCGCCAGGCAGGTGCGGGTCGAAATCCTTCCGGAGCGTGTGGCCGGCCATGACATCAGTATGGAGCAGGTTGCCAATACCATCCGTACTGCCAATATGGCGTCGACCTCCGGATCCATGGAAGCGGGCAGCACCCATTTTCGGGTGACGTCCGGGCACTTTCTGAAAAACGCCAATGAGGTCGGCAGGCTGGTAGTTGGCAGCAGCCAGGGCAATCCTGTCTATGTTTCGGATGTCGCCAATGTGCTGGATGGTGCTGAAGAGACGGCGCAGGTGGTGAGTTATATCAGTGGGCCTGCAGCAGATGCGGATGCGGTTGTGACAAATGGAGCCGCTGCTGTCACCATCGCGATCGCCAAGAAAGAGGGCACAAATGGCGTCACTGTCGCCGATGCCATCCTGGATAAAGTGGAGTCTTTGAAGGGGCGCATCATTCCTGAAAATGTGCATGCCACCATCACCCGCAATTATGGCAAGACAGCCAATGACAAGGTCAATGAGCTGTTGCTGTCACTGCTGGGCGCCGCTGTGGCTGTGACCCTGTTGTCGTGGATCACGATAGGGCGCCGCCCGGCGATTGTCGTGGTTGCGATCATCCCTGTGGTCATTCTGATTACCATCTGGTCCGCCTGGGCGCTGGGTTATTCGATCAACCGCGTGAGCCTGTTTGCACTGATCTTCTCGATCGGCATCCTCGTCGATGACGCCACGGTGGTGGTGGAGAATATTTTTCGACGCTGGCTGCATGATGGCGAGACGCGCATCGATACAGCGGTCGATGCGGTGCGCGAAGTCGGCAACCCGACAGTGATTGCAACCCTGGCGGTACTCTCGGCGCTGTTGCCCATGGGGCTGGTGAGCGGCATGATGGGGCCCTACATGTTCCCGATCCCGCTGTTTGGATCTGTGGCGATGCTCTTCTCCCTGTTTGCCGCCTTTGTCTTTACCCCGTGGTTTGCCTACAAAATGCGGCCGAAACTTCAAGTATTGCAGAAGGCCGAGCGACGTGAGAAGAAGACCCAGGATCTCATCGGACGCATCTACCGTCCCTTTATCGAACCGTTGATCAGGAGTCGTTTCAAGGGACGGGTGTTTGTGGTGGTAATCGTGATTGCCTTCTTCGCCGCTCTCTCGATGTTTTACACCAAGGCGGTGACAGTGAAAATGCTGCCTTTCGACAACAAGCCTGAATTCAATGTTCTGATCAATCTGCCGGAAGGGACGACCCTGCCCGATACGGCGAATTTCACCTCACAGCTGGCTGATGCGCTGCAGAGTGTTCCCGAAGTGACCGCACTGCAAACCTATGTTGGCACAGCATCACCCTACAACTTCAATGGCATGGTGCGTCACTACTACCTGCGCGCAGAGCCATGGCAGGCGGATATCCAGGTGATGCTGCTGGACAAAAGAGAGCGTGAGCGCAGCAGTCATGAAATATCCGAATCGGTGCGCAACCTGCTGACGCCGATTGCCGGTCGCTTTGGCGCCAAAATTGCCGTTGTCGAAATGCCTCCCGGGCCGCCGGTGCTGCAGACCATGGTTGCCGAGGTTTATGGTCCGGATCATGAGACGCGCCAGCAGGTTGCCAGGGATATGGAGCAGATGTTCATCGATGCGCCAAACCTGGTTGATGTCGATACCTATATGACAGACTATTACGAGCGTTGGCATTTTGAAGTGGATACGGAGAAAGCGACACGCCGCGGCGTCTCTGTTGAGAGCATCAACAGAAACCTGGCGATGGCCATGGGCGGTTATAAACTGGGTGATGTGAAGCGTAGTCGTGAACTGGAGCCGACCTATCTGGTCATACAGCTGCCGCTCTCCGTCAGGGCGGAGATCAGCCGGCTTACCACATTGCCGATCCCGACCGAAAGCGGGGCCAACATCCCGCTGTCGGAAGTCGGCCGATTCATCAAAGTGGCCGAAGACCCCATCATCTATCATAAGGATCTGCGTCCTATGGAGTACGTCGTGGGTGAGATGGAGGGCAGGCTGGGCGCGCCCATCTACGGCATGATGTCAGTCGAGGAGGCGCTCAATCACTACCAGACGCCTGACGGGGTTGAGATCAGCGGCACCCTCACCGGAGCGCCAAAGGATGATGCTGTTTCCGGGTTTGAGTGGAGCGGTGAGTGGGTCGTCACCTATGAGACCTTCCGTGATATGGGAATTGCATTTGCCGCTGCACTGGTGATGATCTATATCCTGCTGGTGTGGGAATTCGGCAATTTCATTCATCCGGCGATTATCATGGCTCCCATTCCACTGACGCTGATTGGTATCATTCCCGGGCACTGGCTCATGGGAGCGGA
>JAUVEG010000299.1 GCA_030594925.1 Gammaproteobacteria bacterium | reverse complement strand
ATCGACAGATCGATGCGGCGATTGCGGTGTTTTCCATCCTCGGTGTCATTGTCAGCAATCGCTTCTTGCGAACCCATTCCCTGAATTGAGAGTCGCACAGGCAGCACTCCCTGCTTGATGAGTGCGACCATGACCGAGTGCGCACGCTGTTTGGAGAGTTCCTGGTTGCTCTGTTTCGATCCGCTATTGTCCGTATGTCCGCGAAGCAGAATACGCAATACAGGATAGGCCTGCAGGATTGCAGCTGTTGCCTCGATTTGAGCCAGTGACTCCTCATTGAGTTCAGCCGATCCGGAGGAGAAATAGAGACGATCGAGAATATAGGGTTTCCCCTCCGGTATCTCATCGGCGTTCAAACCACGCAGAAGGCGCTCTTCAAAACCGGCCTTTGGTATATGGATCTTCCTTCCGCCAGGCAGTTGATAGTCAAATATGGCGCCAATGCGGTCACCGAATGCACTGAGAAGTATTTCCGGCTCCTCCTCGCGCTCAGGAAGCACCTCACTGAGGAGTATTTCCGGCTCCTCCCCGCGCTCAGGAAGCACCTCACTCGCGACAATGATCGAGGGAACGCTTTTGACCATCTCCACCGCTTCGAGCGGCTTTTCAAGCGGCTTCTCGATCGGGGTATCCTGTTGGGAGAGAAAGCCCTTGCGAAGGAAAATCGCAACGGGAATAACCAGCAGCAGTCCGACTATGACTCCGAGGGGGAGGTTGGTTTGAGATGCCTGTTGTGAAGACCTCTTTTTGATATATTGCTTCTCAGCCGGGGCGCTGTCGGAAGATTGATTATCAGAAGATTGGCTCATGGTTATGCGTCTGCAAGCTGCTATTTGCCCGGATGCTTATGATACAACATCCTGGGACATGGGACTGAGGTTAAAGGAGCGAGGACTGAGTACCCAACACTCGCTACTCGATTTCCCGTAGGGCCCACTCTATATGCTCCTGCACCAGCGTGGAGGAGTCTTGTCGGCGGCGTTGCAGTGCCTCGATCACATCCCGGTGTGCAGCGCCGTTTCCCAACGCCACTGCGATGTTTCTCAGCCAGCGTTCATGGCCGATACGGCGGATGGCGGATCCCTCGCTGTTGCGCAGAAATTGCTCTTCATTCCAGGCAAACAGCTCCAGCAGGGTGGCGCGGTCGAGCTGATGCCTGGGGAGGAAATCGCTCTCGGCGCTGTCGTCGGCGAAGCGGTTCCACGGGCAGATAGCCATGCAGTCATCGCAGCCATAGATGCGGTTCCCCAGCATGGCTCTGAATTCAACAGGAATTGCGCCTTTGAGTTCAATCGTCAGATAGGAGATGCATCGCCTGGCATCCACCACATAGGGGGCGATGATCGCCTGTGTGGGGCAGATGTCGATGCAGGCGATGCAATTGCCGCAGTGCGCCTGCGCCGGTTCATCGACAGGCAGGGGCAGATCGGTGTAGATCTCTCCCAGAAAAAACCAGGATCCGGCATGCTGATTGATGAGATTGCTGTGCTTGCCAATCCATCCCAGTCCCGCTTTTTGCGCCAACGGCTTCTCCAGCACCGGAGCAGAGTCAACAAACACACGGTGACCATAATCCCCGATCTCATGCGTGATCTTCTTTGCCAGGGCAGCAAGACGTTTACGCACGGTTTTGTGATAATCACGTCCCAGTGCATAACGCGATATAAAAGCCTGCGCCGGGTTGTCGATAACAGCGAACAGATCCTCATTGCTGTCAGGCAAAAAATCCATGCGTACCGAGATGACACGCACTGTACCGGGGAGCAACTCATCAGGACGACTGCGTTTACTTCCATGTCGCGCCATATACTCCATGTCGCCATGAAATCCCTGCTGCAACCATTGGTGCAGATGGTTTTCCGCCTCGGTAAGATCCGTATCGGTAATGCCAAGCTGCTGAAATCCCAGCTCCATGCCCCATTGTTTGATTTTTCGGGCGAGGGATTTCATCTTTTTATTCATCTCAGACATAGAGCGGCAACTGGTGAGAGTATAATTAGAAAAATGAGAATCACAGTGTAACAGCAGAAAGCCTTGACCAACGAACGACAGATTTCACAACCATCCCAACCCTTGCCGCACGCTCTCTATCGTTCGGAACAGGTGCGCAGGCTGGATCACACAGCCATTCACCATTTCGGAATTGCCGGCGAGACCTTGATGGAGAGGGCGGGGGCCTTCAGTTACGCCATGCTGGCGCGCTATTGGCCGCAGGCTAAATCCATCGCCGTAGTGTGTGGCGCGGGCAACAACGGCGGCGATGGTTATGTCATCGCCCGCATTGCGCACCTTGCGGGTTTAACCGTCACGGTTTTACAACTGGGTGATCACGACAAATTGCGTGGCGACGCGGCGCTCAACGCCGGACGCTGCGAGGCGCTGTCAATCCCCTGTGAACCGTTGCGGAAAATTCCCGATGATGCCGATGTCATCGTTGACGCCATCCTTGGAACCGGACTGGAGCGTAATATCAGCGGGCGTTGGGCCGAAGCGCTGCAAGCAATCAACCAGCACCGCGCAGGGGTTCTTGCCATCGATATCCCCTCCGGACTCAACTCGGATACGGGCGCCGTAATGGGAACTGCGGTCAGAGCCGATGTCACCACGACCTTTATAGCACTCAAACAGGGGATGTTCACTGCAGCAGCAGCGGACTATTGCGGCAAAATCCTGTTTGACGCCCTTGATATTCCGGCGCGCCTCTATGCAACGGAACTTCTCAGCGCAAGAAGAGCCGACTGGGAACGGCAGCGACAACTGCTGCCACAGCGGCCCCGCAGCTCGCACAAGGGTGATTGTGGGCATGTAC
>JAUVEG010000274.1 GCA_030594925.1 Gammaproteobacteria bacterium | reverse complement strand
GCCAGCGAAGCCGGTGTACTGAGCCGCAGCGGCATGGCAGATCTGCGCGATGCGCTGGAGTTTATCGCCAGTGTCCGCCTGCAGCACCAGTCTCACCAGATCAGGGCGGGACAGACACCGGATAACTTTGTTCCACCTGAGCATCTCTCTTCACTGGAGCGACGCCATCTGAAAGATGCTTTCGATGTCGTTGACACCATCCAGACGGCGATGGAGTCAAGCAACCAGGTAGGCAACTTCTGATGCTTTCAACACTGTTGTCAGCCCTGCTTCCGGCCCAGCAATATCGACGCTGGCTGCTGGGAAGGGTCGGCGACGGCCCCCTGAAAGCCTATCTGCAGGCGCCCCTTCCCGGCAGCCGCACAAACATCACGGAGTGTGAATTTCTGGCGCTTGATTTTGAAACCACCGGACTCGACGCCAAACAGGAGGCGATTCTCAGCATTGGCTACACGCTGCTGAAACAAGGGAAAATCCTCATGCGCAGCAATGGCCACCACCTGGTGAAGGTCAACAAAGCCATTCCCAAAGAGAGCGTCGTCATTCATAAAATCACCGATGACCGCGCCCACCAGGGCATTCATCTGCATGACGTGATGCCGATTCTGCTGCAGCAGATGGCCGGCCGGGTGATCCTGGTTCACTATGGCGCCATCGAACGCAACTTTCTCAATGCAGCCTGTCAGCAGCTCTACGGCCATAAACTCCCGATGTTGATCGTTGACACCATCCAGGTCGAGAGCAAGCGACTGCTGCTCAATCAGGCGCCCACCGCGAAGAATCAACTGCGTCTCTTCAACCTCAGAAAGCAGTATGGCCTCCCCCGCTACAATGCCCACAGCGCCCTCGAAGACGCCATTGCCACGGCAGAGCTCTTTCTGGCGCAGGTCGAAGCACTCAGCAGCGGCAATGCCGTTTCATTGAAGTATGTGCTGAGCTAAGTCGTTGTCCAAAAATAACTTCCCGATCCTGCTTGCCGTGTTGTCTGCGTGTTGCGTGGTTCATGAAATCGCAAAGTCAGGCAAAGTTATACTTATCCACATATCAATGACATATATCAATTGATTTCTATATTAGTTTTCTCTAATATTGATCCATGTTAATTAAATGCTCTGCGGAGATTTACAATGAAATTACTTAAAACACTGCCAACTCTTGCCGCCCTGGTCTTAATGCTTGCATCTGTTCAGGCAAATGCCGGCGGCCTAACCTACGACTCTTGTGAGAACTACTACTCAACCTATTATGGTATTGACATGATAGCAGACAAGATAGTCACTCATGATGCAACCACTGCTGCTCCCCGGGAACAGCAACCGATCACAGCCATAGAAATCAGTTTGTACAGTGATCCGAGGAATTTCTACAATTGGTAATCAAGGAAATTTAAACGCAACCCCGTCATCACGACGGGGTTTTTTTTGCCTGTAAAGAGCTGAAACCAGCGCAATTTCTTCTCTAACAACTGCCAACTGCAAACTATCGCCTCAAAACGGCATGAAAACCTTTGACACTCTCTGCAACTTGCATCAACATCACGTAACAATTCAAAAAGCTCGTGCATTGGTTGGTGCTGTGTAGAGTGTGCTGAGGCACGAAGCGCATTTGTTGAGACTTACGCGAACGATGCGGTTCGAAAGCTCACCACATCCTACTTCTGTTGCCCTGCACGGAGTTATCGAGCAATCAAACAAGAGACACCACAGGAGATCATCATGTCAGATTCCAAAGTCTACCCGGTTCCTGAAGCATTTGCAGCACAGGCCAACATCACAGCCGAGCAATATAGAGAGATGTATCAACGTTCGGTCGATGACCCCGAGGGATTCTGGGCTGAGCAGGCGTCAGCCTACCTCACCTGGTCAAAACCCTGGGACAAGGTGCTTGAGTGGAGTTTTGAGGATGATGTCTCTATTGAATGGTTTATCGGCGGCAAGCTCAATGTCACGCTCAACTGTCTGGATCGCCATCTTGAGAGTCGTGGCGAGCAGACAGCCATCATCTGGGAAGGTGATGATCCGCAGGAGGATCGCCATATCAGCTACCGCGAACTACACGCAGAGGTGTGCAAATTTGCCAATGTGCTGAAATCCCGCGGCGTCAGCAAGGGTGACCGTGTGGCAATCTACATGCCGATGATCCCGGAAGCAGCAGTCGCCATGCTTGCCTGCGCACGCATCGGCGCGGTTCACTCGGTGGTTTTCGGCGGCTTCTCTCCCGACTCCCTGCGTGACCGCATCCTCGACTCTGATTGCCAAACCGTCATCACCGCCGATGAAGGCGTGCGCGGTGGCAGAAATGTCGCATTGAAGATCAATGCCGACAAGGCGGTCAGTGCATGCCCCAATGTGCACACCTGCGTGGTCGTCAAACGCACCGGAGGGGATGTCCAATGGAACGATGAGAGGGATGTCTGGTATCACGAAGCAATGGCTGAAGCTTCGGCTGATTGTCCCGCCGAGGAGATGGACGCTGAGGATCCGCTCTTTATTCTCTACACCTCCGGTTCGACAGGCAAGCCCAAGGGTGTTCTGCATACCACCGGCGGCTATCTGCTGCAGGCGGCAATCACTCACAAACTGGTGTTCGACTACAAGGATGGTGAAGTCTACTGGTGTACGGCCGATGTCGGCTGGGTAACAGGACATACCTATATCGTCTATGGCCCTCTGTGCAACGGCGCCATCACGCTGATGTTCGAGGGCATCCCGACCTATCCCGATTCCTCGCGCTTCTGGCAGGTGATCGACAAACATCAGGTTGCCAGTTTCTACACGGCTCCAACGGCAATTCGCGCACTGATGCGCTCAGGCGATGAACCTGTCAAACAGACTTCGCGCAGCAGCCTGCGGCTTCTCGGCACGGTGGGCGAGCCCATCAATCCCGAAGCCTGGGAGTGGTATTACCATGTGGTTGGTGATAGCCGCTGTCCTATCGTGGACACCTGGTGGCAGACCGAAACCGGCGGCCACATGATTACGCCGCTGCCCGGCGCAACTCCGCTGAAGCCGGGGTCTGCAAGCATGCCATTCTTTGGCGTAGAGCCGGTATTGATGGAC
>JAUVEG010000185.1 GCA_030594925.1 Gammaproteobacteria bacterium | reverse complement strand
TTTCGTATCGTAATAACGCACCGAGGTAACAGCTATGCTGCGCTGTGGATCTGAATTCCGGATACTGAGAGAGATGCCCAGGAGGTGCGGTGCGCCGTCCCTCACATAAATATGTGAATAGACAGGCACATAGACGGTCTGAGCATCTACAATATCGATTCGAAAAGAGTCTTTATCGTAGCTCTCCGCTGCGACAGGCGGCCTGAAACTCAGCCGCTCTTCAAGAGTTTCGAACTGGTTGCTGAGATAGATCATCATCGCCAGCAATAGCACGAATGCGGCAGGAGCCAGCCATACCAGAACCCAGGGATTCTTCTCTTTTCCGGAGGATTGCCTTGCGCCCGGATCATTTTCTCTCATATTTGACCACACAAGTCGAAGTGATCCACACTATATCAGATCATTGGTGAGTCGTTTGCTAACTTCTCAAGATACCTGTGCATCGTCTGAGTTTTTGCGAAGTCAGGATTTACCTTGTTCCTCCATCGAAGGATCTGTGCAGAGGCGACCCTGATATTGTATGATCATCGACGAGAAAATGAATACTTAAAAGTAACTTTCAGTATCGTGCTAAATAAGCTAATAAGTCGCTGCTATCGGGTATATCTAAAGGAAACGTTGGAGGCATGGATGCCGACACGAGCCTACAGGGATGTATTTACGGCGTTTTCCGGTAGATATACCTGATAGCAGCGACGCTCCCGCATATGCTGAATGGTTACACTTAGAAACAACATAGTTCATTCAGGAGAAAAATATGCTTCGTTTGTTGATCTCAGCACTGTTATACACCATAGCAAATGCTATCGGGCTGTTTCTGGCTACAGTGCTTTTGCCCGGTTTTTCTATAGATCTCTGGTCATTCGTCGTGGCGACCCTTCTCTTTACTGCCATCGAAGTGGTCACCGGGCCATTAATCTTCAAGATCTCGCTAAAAAGCGCCCCCGCCCTGTCCGGGGGTGTAGCGCTGGTGACGACCTTTATCGGTCTTTACATCACCTCCAGGATGCTGGACGGCATGGAAATCGGCGGTCTCAGCAACTGGCTGGCGGCCACCTTGCTGGTGTGGCTGGGCGCATTATTAGCCGGTTTGATACTGCCACTCTTCATATTCAAGAAGATCATGCAGAAAAGGTAAGGAACAACACCTGGCCGGAAGATACCTGACCCCATGAATAAATGGATGGTGCTCGTCACCTTGTCCATGTCGATGTTCATCATCGTCATCGATACGACGATCATGAACGTCTCGATTTCAGCGCTGATCGAGGACCTCGACACAACTGTCGGCGGCATTCAGGCAGCCATTGCTCTCTACGCTCTGGTGATGGCATCATTCATGCTGATCGGTGGGAAATTGGCCGATATCCTTGGCAAGAGACGCACCTTCACAATCGGAGTTGTGATTTTCGGCATCGGCACGTTCATCGCCTCTATCAGTCACTCCCTGGCTATGCTGATCGTCGGCTGGTCAATTATAGAGGGGCTGGGCTCCGCACTGATGATGCCCAACATCCAGACCTTGTTGCGTGCAAAATATGATGCTGCGGACCGCGCTTTTGCTTACGGCATCATCAGTGCAGTAGCCGCCGTAGGCGCTGCCGTAGGACCGATCGTGGGTGGCTTTCTGACCACTTACTACAGTTGGCGGTGGGCCTTTCGCATGGAGGTGTTGATCGTCGTGGTGGTGCTCGTTCTCAGCAGGTACATCACAGCGGACAAGCGATCGACCGAGCGGCACGGATTCGATATTCCAGGCGCGCTGCTCTCCATCTTCGGCTGGTCGGCAATGGTGCTGGGAATATTATTGGGACCAAATTACGGCTTCTGGCGGGCCAAACAACCATTCATGCTCGGCGCCCTGGAAATCGCCCCTCTTGGTCTCTCCATCGTCCCTATCCTGATCGGAGCGGGCATTCTGCTCATTGTGCTGCTTTTCAGCTGGGAACGGCAACTCGAAGAGAGAGGCGGCGGCCTGTTCAAACCATCCATTTTCAAAACACCGGGTATCGTCTCCGGCTTTGCCGTGCGATTCATACAAATGGGCGCGACTGCAGCTTTTCTGTTTACCATGCCATTGATGTTTCAGCTGACTTTCGAGTATACAGCGATGCAGACCGGGCGGGCTTTGATCCCATTCTCGATAGCGTTGTTGGTGTTCGCAGTCATTGGCGCCAGGTTGTCCGCCCGATTTACCGCCAAACGCATCATCCAGGTGGGCTTCGTGCTGGTTATCACGGGTCTGGTGGTCATAGCCGGAACGATCGAACCCGATGCGGCGCCGTCAGATCTGGCGAGCGGGATTTTGTTCGGCATGGGGGTGGGATTGATTGCATCTCAAATCCTGAATCTGATCCTCTCATCCGTTTCGGCAGAAAATACGGCCGAGGCATCAGGATTGAATGGCACCTTCGAGCAACTGGGGAATGCAGTAGGGGTGGCTTTGGTGGGGGCGATGATGTTGGGCGGGCTTACCGCTGGAATTCAGGAAGGCATCAATGCCAGCTCCAGCATACCGGAAGTGCATAAAGCCGCCTTGATCACGGCCACAGAGTCAAGCGTCTACCTGATGTCGAACTCTCAGTTGGAGAGCGTGTTGAAAGCAGTCGATCATCCTGACAAGGTGATGAAATCAGAGATCCAGTCGATCTACTCGCATGCCCGAATCCAGGCTTTTCAAACAGGCATCTTTTTTCTGGTATTCATTTCCCTGATAGGATTGGTGATGACAACGGGGCTGCGCAAGCGCAAACTGGTCGAAACATAACTAGTGAGACCAAGTCTCAGACTGACGAGGCATGAATGAAGATATTTTCTCTCGCAAAGACGCCAAGACCGCAAAGGTTTTTCCTGGCGAGCTTGGCCTACATGGATGTAGGTCAGGTGCGTAAGCATGACGCTGAAGCTTTGCGAGAGTCACTATGAAAATTAACTCATTTGTAAAAATTTTGGCCACTCAAGGATTCTAGGAACAGTCAAATCATGGATCTCTTATCAGCTATTTTTCGTGACAATAAATTCCGTGCGGAAGACTTGCCCGGATTCGAGAACAAGTTGTTTTTTGAAGGGACGAGACAGCGGCCTTTTCTGGTCAAGTTTTTTGTGCTGGTCTTCCTTTCCACCATCATAGCTGTTTATGGCATACTCAACGACTCTCCCGCCACAGTCATAGGCGCTATGATCGTCGCTCCGCTGATGACTCCGATCATGGCGACTGCAGCAGCCCTGGTCATGGGCTCGATGAAGAGGAGCGTAATCTCGTTGCTCCTGGTCGTCGCTGGCGTCGCCCTGGTTGTCGGAATTTCGTGGCTGATAGGCATTTCGTACGGGGTTGTGATCTCATTTGATCACAACAGCCAGATTATCGGGCGTATTTCACCACGCACGACAGATCTCGCCATTGCCCTGGCATCGGGAGCCGCAGGCGCCTTTGCCTTTAGTCGTGATGATATCTCCGACTCGCTGCCGGGAGTCGCTATCGCCATCTCGTTGGTGCCGCCGTTGTGTGTAGCGGGCATCAGCCTGTCGGAAAGTCAATGGAGCGCCGCCGGGGGGGCAATGCTCCTTTTTACAACCAACTTCCTGGCCATTTTATTGACGGGTGGTGGTGTTCTTGCTTCCCTGGGTCTGGGCAGAGCCGCCACAAAAACATTGACGGGGAGCGCTCGCCGCAAAGCTTTTTATGTTATCGGACTCGGCGTTTTACTCGTGACGATCCCGCTAACTGCGACCAGTGTAAGGGTTGCACGGGATTCCTGGACTCAGTCACGAACCGTACAGATTATGGATTCCTGGCTGCAAGAGTCGCAATATATATTACACAGTGTGAGGGTTGAAGAGAGTGGCGTTACCGTGATCATTGCAGGCAAGGGCGCTCTGCCGTCGACTGCAGAACTCAAAGAAAAATTCCGCGGGAAAAAATTTGCTCCGGGATTGGTGGAGCTGCAGATAGTGCCCATCGAAATTGAACAAATCGAATTGTAGAACAACTTTTCAGGAAATGTTATGAATAACAATTGGTTCAGAAAAACGACAGAGGAGATAGTCAACACTCTGGGAACAACGATTGAAGACGGCCTTGCTGC
>JAUVEG010000290.1 GCA_030594925.1 Gammaproteobacteria bacterium | reverse complement strand
CCGGGAGGGCCTACCCAGTAGATCGGGTGACCTCGCGGATCTCTCTCCTTATAAACCGGTTCCGCCTTGTGACGATGCCCCAGGCGGGTCGATTGATACCCCTTGATTTCACTCCAGGGCAAATCAGGAACATTTACATTGAGGATCATATCTGTTGTCAGAGATGGATCAGAGAGACGCTGCACCAACTCCAGCGCAGCCCTCGCTGCAGTTTCAAGATATTGTGGTGAAAATGAGTTTATCGATATGGCCATTGCAGGAAGCCCCAGAAAACGCCCCTCTGTCGCAGCAGCAACAGTGCCGGAATAGAGGACATCATCACCCATGTTTGCCCCATTATTGATACCGGCGACGACCATATCCGGCTCCTCTTCAAGTAATCCCGTAATGGCGACATGCACACAGTCGGTCGGCGTACCGTTGACGCTGATAAAGCCATTTTCATGCTGCCTGGCGCGAATCGGGTTTTCAAGCGTCAGGGAGTTGGAGGCGCCGCTGCGGTCGCGATCCGGAGCAATTACCGTCACCTCGGCAAACTGCTGCAGCGCATTTGACAGCGCAGCAATTCCCGGTGACTGATAGCCATCATCATTACTGATCAAGATTTTCATACGGCAGTAGAGTAAAACTAAAGCAAAAGTAACTATTCAGCACATTCGGGACCGTCACTGCTACCGGGCATATCCTCAAGAAAACGTCGTGAATACATCCATGTAGACTCGTGTCGGCATCCATGCCTCCAACGTTTCTTGCAGATACACCCAATAGCAGTGACTGTTTTACGCTTTTTTGAAGATGCTGAATAGTTACAAGCAAAATAGGTAAGTTCTCATAAAATCTGTGCATTTATTGATACCCTTCTTTCATACACTGTGTTATTGAGATGTCACCAAAATAGGGTATATTCGGGATGCAATATACTGCAAAATGAGCGCGAGAGCATCCTGTGAGTAACAAAGAGCAAACTGAGGAGGAAAAAACTTTCCTCGATGAGATGTCCGGAGTGACTCCTCTACAGAGTAAAACCACTAAACCATGGAAGCAACGCCTGCCTCCGCGACCTCTGCCCAAAGCGCCGGAAACCGAACAGGATGAGTTTGTCGATGTCAATATCACAACCCATGATTTTCTTGAATTCCGTCGTGACGGCATTCAACACAGACTCTTTCAGGAGCTGCAGCGGGGTGTCATTCAGCCCGAGAGTACGCTAGACCTGCACGGATTGCGGGTCGCCGAAGCACGCAGGGAGTTGGCGCAATTCATCTCCTGGTGTGCGCAGCGGGGATACCGCTGCGTAAGAATCATTCACGGCAAGGGACAGCGTTCTGCCGAACAACAGCCAATCCTCAAGCAGAAGATCAATCAATGGCTGCCGCAGCGCAAAGAGGTACTCGCCTTTGTTTCGGCGCCCCGACGGGATGGTGGGACAGGCGCTGTATATGTGCTGCTTTCAATGAAATTCCAGGATTGAATCCCAATCCCCCCTAGCCCGAATAGCGCCAATCCCCCCTAGCCCCCCTTTTGCAAAGGGGGGAATTAAGTCTCCCTGTGTTAGAATCATCTGGAGATCTCTACATTGCTGTTGATAGTTATTCTCATTCGCGTTAGAATCCATCATCTTGCTCTCCATCCTCTCAGGAAATAGAACGAATGCGAATGAAAATTACCATGCTGATGCTGCTCCTGTTTGCAAGCATCCAAACCAGTTGGGCAGACTCCGATGAAGTCAACCTCTACTCCGCACGTAAAGAGGCGCTCATCAAACCGCTGCTGGAAGAATTTACCCTGGAAACCGGCATCAAGGTCAACCTGGTAACCGGCAAGGCGTCAGCACTGCTCCAGCGACTGCTCACAGAGGGACGCAATACCCCTGCGGATCTTTTTATCACAACGGATGCCGGACGCCTGCACCGCGCCAGGGAGGCCGGTGTGCTGCAACCTGTTTTGTCACCACAACTGAGCTCGGTTGTCCCTGCAAACCTGCGTGATGCAGACGCTTACTGGTATGGCCTCTCCCAGCGCGCACGTCCGATCTTCTACGTTAAAGGCAAGGTGGATCCGCAGCAACTCTCGACCTATGAGGCGCTGGCCGACTCTCAATGGAAAGGGCGTATCTGTATCCGCTCTTCCGGCAATATCTACAACCAGTCACTGGTTGCATCCATGATTGCCAACATCGGCGAGACGAAAACAGAGGCGTGGGCAAAAGCTTTTGTCGCGAATTTCGCACGCCCGCCAAAGGGGGGCGACAAGGATCAAATCAAGGCCGCTGCAGCAGGACGCTGCGATATTGCCATTGCCAACACCTACTACGTCGCCAAGATGCTGACAGGAAAAGATCAGGATTTGAAAAAGGCGGCTGAAGCCGTTGCCCTATTCTGGCCAAATCAGAGTGATCGCGGCGCACACATCAATGTCAGTGGCATCGGTATGACCAGTGCTGCAAAAAACAGGGAGAATGCCATCAAACTCATGGAGTACCTGGTGAGTGATAAAGCCCAGCAGTGGTATGCACAAGCGAATCAGGAATACCCTGTAAAAAAGGCAGTTCAAGCGAGTCCGACACTGCAATCATGGGGGGAGTTCAAGTCCGACGGCGTGGCGCTCTCCAGACTGGGAGAGTTGAATGCGGACGCAGTCAGATTAATGGATCGCGCAGGCTGGAAATAAATTTGGTTCAGGTAAAACACGGTTGGAAAATTTCACCCCATGATGATCACTCCTGACAAGCTAACAGGTAAGATTCATTTCCCGATTCCCCGCCCCTCTCTGTGGGGAAGCTCAATCCTTCTGATTGCCCTGCTGATGTCCCTTCCAGTATTGGTCATCGCCAGCTTTATGTTCCAGCCGGTCAATGACAACTGGCATCATCTGGTCGACACCCTGTTAGCCGACTATGTG
>JAUVEG010000072.1 GCA_030594925.1 Gammaproteobacteria bacterium | reverse complement strand
GCCAGCGCCGTGGTTGGGATTTTCCCCGCCAACGCGGTCGCTGACGATGTCGAGATCTACACGGATGAGTCACGTGAAGAGGTTGCCGCCACCCTGCACTTCCTGCGCAAGCAGGGGAAACAGCCCCGTGGAAAATACAATGAGTCTCTGGCTGATTATGTCGCGCCAAAATCATCCGGCGTCAGTGATTACATCGGTGGATTCGCCGCCACGGCCGGCATCGGCATCGATGAGAAGAGCAGCGAATTTGAAGCGGATCATGACGACTACTCATCGCTGATGCTGAAGGCATTGGCGGACCGGTTGGCCGAAGCATTGACCGAGTGGCTGCATCTGAAGGTGCGCCGGGAGATATGGGGCTATGCGGCGAATGAGACGTTCAGCAATGATGAACTCATCGCGGAGAAGTATCATGGCATCCGCCCCGCCATGGGCTACCCGGCCAGCCCGGACCACACCGAGAAAGATCTGCTGTGGCAACTGCTGGATGCCGAAAAGAACACCGGCATCTGGCTGACGGAGTCCAAAGCGATGGTGCCGACAGCAGCTGTCAGCGGACTCTATTTTTCACATCCACAAAGCCGCTATTTTGCAGTCGGCAAACTCAACCGGGATCAGTTGGCGGACTATGCCGTGCGTAAAGGAGCGGAGCTAGCCGAGATGGAGCGCTGGCTGGGGCCGAATCTGGCTTATGAACCGAGTAACGAGGACTGAGGGGAAAAGATAGCAACGAGGACTGAGGACTGATGAGGACTGAGTAAAAGAGAGTCCTATCTTTTCCCCCCTCGCTACTCAGCACTTACTTCTGTAGAGGAGCCAAAACCGAATCTTTTCCAGAAAGGCTTTTTGGCGCTGCTATTTTCATCGGCTTTTTCATCGATTTTTTCATCGACTTTACCATCGATTTTTTCATCGCCGCCAGAGAAACCAAAACCCAATTTTTCCCAATAAGACCTCTTGGCACTTCCGGCGTCATCGCTGTCGAGCGTATCGCTTCCAGTCTCTCCCAACTTGACCCTGTAGGCGCCATCGGCAACTCTGGCTACAGTCAGTTTTTTGACAGCGCCGTTAAATTCGCTGGAGTAAATCTCACCTCCTTTCAGCGTTACCACAAGATGGTCCCCCTTACGCACCTCCTTATTGAAATTGATATATGGGGTCAGGATCTCTTCAAGTTTTTTGGTTTGCCCGACATTCAGGCCAGCCTCTCTCGCGGCACTGAACAGGGATATGGTAACAACTGCTTGCATGCGATTCATGCCACCCTTAGAGTCAGCATTGTCAGCCGTGCTGTGCGGCGCAGGTTTTACTGACATCGCCCGCGGGGATTTCTCGACCACAGGCGCAGGCTCAACAGAAGCCACCGGGCCGGGGGCTACCGCTCCGGAAGCAGCAGGAGCCTTACCACCGAGCAGTTTTCCATCTGCATCCCTGACTTCATAGTCACTCAAACTACCCTCTTTGCGGATGGCAACAAGATTTTTTCTGTAGCCATGAAACTCGAGCCTGTGCAACTGTTCAGCGTCATTGCCTGTTGTTCCCGCTTCGGGATCGAGCAGAATCGTCAGTCTGTCGCCTTTACGCAACTCGCGGCGCGAATCGAGATAGGGCGCGAAGATTTTTCTGATGCGGGCGGTCTGATTCGTACTCAAACCGGCATCGCTTGTTGCCTGGGAGAGGGATGACGTGATCACGGCCTGATGTTCGATATAGCGGCCTGATGGTTGCTTCTGATCATCAGTCACGACGCTTTGTGACTGCATCTTCTCAACCTGTGGCGTAGCAGTTTCCTTGCTGTCGTTAGCGGAAGAGTCGTCAGACTTAGGAGCATCAAAACTGTCGGTGGAAACATAGGTGACTCTCTTCACCGTGATATCTTCTGTTGATGCATCCCCGATTGACTCCTCAATTTCCTCCGCCGCCGGAGCTGCAGTTATTGCCACTTCGATATTTCCATCAACTGCCGCTGAAGTGATCGGCGCCTGTGCTGAATTGTCAACTGCAAGAGCTGTCTCTTCTGTAGTCTCTTCTGTAGTCTCTTCTGCTGCCTCTTCTGCTGCCTCTTCTGCTGTCTCTTCCGTTGTCGCCTCATCTACTGTGAAAACCATGCTCTCCATTGACGCAATTTCTTCTGCTAGTGCAGCATCGGTAACCGTGGTGGCGCCGATTTCGAGGGAGTCGCTCTGCTTCAGCACGGCCCGGGTCGCTGAAGATCCGTCATTGGTGTTTGTTGATGAACCTGGAGCATAGATAAAAAAGAGATAAACCACGATGGCCATCAGGACAGCAACCGGGACAAGCACATAGTACTTCATTCGATTTCTCATGAGGAAATCTTCGTAACTATATGTTTTATCAATATTTGTTGAGGAAAAAAGCATAGAGAGTGAGAATCTGTTGAGAGATAATGGCTAACCAACGTAGCTATAGAAAAGCACGCCTTTCAGCTTGTTGAACACAAGACGCTTGTCTTGCGGGCGAATAGAGAAGCAACCCAGGCTGCGCCCGCCTGATGCGACATATCCGGCAGTGTGAATGATAATATCCCGCCCACCCTTTCTGGGCGGCAGGCCAACCAACCGATTGCCCGATTCAAGACCCTGCACCGGGAGATAGGGAAGCCCCTTTTTGCTGGTGCGCCCCTCTTTGGTGCCTACCCGGTAGAACCCCTTGGTGGTTTGATGCGAGCCATTCGCATTACTGGTTGAGGTGACGCGTCCTCCGATAGGGCCTGATTTCCGGCCATGTGCAACCTGCACCGAAGTTATGCCGGCTGTATTCAGGTTGATAATATGCAGGCGTTTGGTCGTCGCCAGCTTGGTATAGTCGGCGATCGCAATATGCGTCCGCGCCAGGCCCGAGGATTTTTTGTTCTCCTGGTAGTATTTGAAGGCGCGCACCAGTGCTTTTTTCTCCACTTTCCCGGAGGCCGCAACCTTGTCGAACACCTTCGCCAGCTTATGATCCTTTGGCTTCCAGTTACCACCTGCCACTGTAGAGGAGCCATGAATGAAGTTTTTCCAGAAAGATCCCTTTGCTTTGCTTTGCTGACTGCTATTGCCTTTCTCACCCCTTTTCGGGGAGATTCGCTTGACCTGCCGGGAGTTGTTTTTTTCCGTACGGACAATCTTTACAGGTGGCTTGTTCTTAGCATTACGAACAACCTTTGCCGCAGACTTGCTCTTAGCTTTACGAACAACCTCTGCCGCAGACTTGCTCTTATCTTTGCGAACAACCTTTACCGCAGACTTGCTCTTATCTTTGCGAACAACCTTTGCCGCTGGTTCGCCCGCCACCCGGGAGTTGCTGCTGGAGTTAATCCCTACGCTGGCGACCACCCGGGTCCGGGATTTTGACTGCGTAGCTTCAGGAAGCACACTCTTGGCGCCTTGTCTCCGGGTTGAAACGTCCGCACTCTTCGCCACCGTAATATCTACTCCGGCTTTATCCGTCACCTTGTAGGCGCCCTGGCCATCTCTGGTTGCACGCACTTGCTTGAGGACGCCGATATATTCGCAGGAGTGGACTTCCCCGCCATCCAGCATCACCACAAAACGATCACCCTTGCGCATCTCACGGTTGAAATTGATATAGGGAGTCAGAATTTTACTGATCTTCTCGACTTGCCCGGCATTCAGTCCGGCCTCTCTCGCCGCACTGAAAAAAGAGACGGAAATAACGCCTTCGACGCGTTTCATATCGCCCGTTACCGGCTCGTTGTCCGCGGTACTCTCCACGACGGCCTCAACAGGCTCCTCTCTCTGCTGATGCGCCTCTTCGACAACTGCAGCGGATGAAGATATGGGTGTCGATAGCGAAGCTTCATCATTGCTTGCCACACTATCTGCACTCTCATAGTCATTCAGACTCCCCGCCACGCGAGTGATAACGAGGTTTTTCCTGGCGCCATGATATTCAAGCCTGTGGACATGGTCTGCGTCGTTTTGCGCTTCTCCAGCGGCAGGATCGAGGATAACGATCAGCTTGTCACCTTTGCGCAACTCACTGCCAACATCGAGATATGACTCAAAAACCTTTCCTATGCGGGCAGTCTGGTTGGCGCTCAAACCAGCAGCATTTGTCGCCTGATAGAGGGATGATTCAATCACGATTTCATGTTTGACAAGATCGGATATTTGCGACTGCTGATCTCTCTCGATGCTCTCTGATTCGACAACCGCAACTGCCGGAGCCTCTTTCGGGTTTTCACCGTCGCTGGATGTGAGCATCCCGGACGACTCGTCCTGAACAGACAATTCAGGCTCTGCTGAAATCTCCTCGTCTGATACAGCAACCCCGGCCTGCTCCTCCTGACTCTCTTCGGTTGACAAATTCTCCGATGAATCATCAGCTAAAGAGTCAGTTGAGGAGTCAGTTGAGGAGTCTGTTGAGGAGTCTGTTGAGGAGTCTGTTGAGGAGTCTGTTGAGGAGTCAGAAACCGGTAAAACCTTGAACTCCACCGCATCCGTAAGCGTCGTTGTTCCGATTTCCGAAGAGCCTATGGGCGTCGGCTCTCCGAGGGTAATCGACACCCCGGGCCTACTATCCCCGGAGTTGTCACTATCAGAAATAACATAATAAAAACCGCCGGCTAACAGGGCAATACCAGGAACAATCAATAACCGATTCATACTACTCCTCGTGAGAAAATCACTGTAATTATATGATTTTCTTTAAATATTCATTGGGGAAGTGACAACGCGTGTGCGTCGCTGATTTTCAAAATACACTTAATAATCTTGCGTATATTTTTAGTTGGAGTATAAATTCTAATACAAGTTCAAAATCAATGATAGCGAATCTTTACCAGAAGATTTTATACATTTACGCCAACGACTGGAACCCTTATGGGAAAGAGCGAACCGAACCTGCCGCAGGAAGTGATCGATTTCCGCTACAATTTCAAAAGCGTAGTGCTGGCTACTATCTCCTCTGACGGGGATCCGGATGCAAGCTATACACCTTATACACCGGATGACAGCGGAAACTTCCTGATCTTTGTCAGCGAACTGGCTCAACACACTAAAAACCTGTTGCATTCGCCAAAAATTTCTCTGCTCTGGATTGAAGCTGAAGAGCACAGCCGCAACCTGTTTGCACGCCGGCGGCTGACCCTGCAGTGTGATGCCAGGGAGCTGCAGAGCGGCACGGCACAATGGGACGCTGCTCTGACACGCATGCAGCATCTCCATGGCAAAACCATCGAGGTGCTGCGCTCCCTGCCGGACTTTCATCTCTTCACTCTCACAGCCCATCGCGGCAACTATGTCAGGGGCTTTGCCAAGGCATTCACAGCCAGTGGCGAGGAGCTGCGCTCCTGGTTGAAATGAACCCCTCTTCAGCACATGCAGGATAAATTCATTCCAACCGGATAATGTTCAAAACCGTACGCATAGCCATGGATACATTCCTTGAAGAAACGTAACTATTCAGCTTGTTGATATATATTCCATGCAAGGCACTGTTTTCGGGTGTGTCTGCTGGAAACGCAGGAGGCAGGGACGCCGACTCGAGCCTACATGGATGTATTCACGGCGTTTTCCGGAAGATATGCCTGGAAACAGTGACGAATTAGTAGGTACTGAATAGTTACGAAGAAACAACTATTGGAAACTGCTAAAATCAGTTCCACTCTTCATCATCGGACACCCAAGTGACTGGCAAAACAACCTCTCTCAGCTATCGGGATGCCGGCGTCGATATCGATGCGGGCAATCAACTGGTCAACAAGATCGGCCCGATCGTCAAACAGACATTTCGCCCCGGTGTACTCACGGGAATCGGCGGTTTCGGTGGCCTGTTCGAACTCCCTGTTGAAAAATACCAGCGGCCGGTTCTGGTCTCCGGCACCGACGGTGTCGGCACCAAATTGAAAGTTGCGATGATGATGCAGCGCCACGATACCATCGGCATCGATCTGGTCGCCATGTGTGTCAATGACATCATTGTTGCCGGCGCACAGCCACTCTTCTTTCTTGACTACTACGCCACCGGTCAACTCGATGTGGAAGCTGCGACACAGGTTGTCAGCGGAATTGCAGAGGGATGCCTGCAATCCGGGGCTGCCCTGATTGGCGGTGAGACCGCCGAAATGCCGGGCATGTATGAGGGCGGGGATTATGACCTTGCCGGCTTTGCTGTCGGCATCGTAGAGAAGTCAAAAATATTGACTGCAGAGCATGTCAAAGAGGGAGATGTGCTATTGGGGATCGCCTCTTCCGGGCCTCACTCCAATGGATACTCCCTCATCCGGCGTATTCTTGAAGTGGCTGACGCCGATCTTGATCAACCGGTGGGTGATACAACACTGGGTGAAGCCCTGCTTGCTCCAACACATATCTATGTCAAACCGCTGCTCGAACTGATCGAAAAAGTTTCTGTGCATGCGCTTGCCCACATCACCGGCGGCGGCCTGCCGGAAAACCTGCCGCGTGTGCTCCCGGACGGCGTCAATGCCGAAATCGATCTCGTCAGCTGGCAGCGCCCTGCTGTTTTCGACTGGCTGCAGCAACATGGCAATGTCGAAGAGAGTGAAATGCTGCGCACTTTCAACTGTGGCATCGGCATGGTGGTTGCAGTTGCGGCAGCCGATGCTGATGAGGCAACGGCACTGCTCGAGGCTGCCGGTGAAACCGTTTATCGTATCGGCAGGATTACCGCGGGTGATGGAGCACCTCAGGTTAACTATAGTAACTCGTGAGTAACCCACATCTTTAAAAACGAATCAAAACATCAG
>JAUVEG010000133.1 GCA_030594925.1 Gammaproteobacteria bacterium | reverse complement strand
ACGGCGCTTCTCGGTAAGATTGACCATCTCCTTTTCAATACTGTAGATATCGCCCTGAAAGAGATGCTTGCCATCCTCGGAGATATAGAGAATTTCGCCACCCACATCGACTTCCCTGATTCCGGGGACACCAATATCATTCACTGCAGTAATATTCGCCTGGGGAAGCATCTTTGCCAGCTTGGCTTTGAGCTGGTCATTGCTTATCGCATCCGCTGCAAAGAGAGATCCTGACGACGCGGCCAATAGAGCAGCGCAAACAACGACTGAAAATCGTTTCATAGTAATTTTTCCAATTGGTAGTTTAGGGAAGTAAAATCTAGAGACCCCTTAACAGGGGTTTTCTTTCAGCGGATTATGTCATACCCCGGCAATTTCTCAAACAACCACTCGCACCTACGCTCTAGGATGATGCTTCTGGTAGAGAGATTCGAGGCGTTCCTTCGCCACGTGGGTGTAGATCTGCGTGGTTGAGAGATCACTGTGTCCAAGCAGCATCTGCACAACCCGCAAATCGGCGCCATGATTCACCAGGTGGGTGGCAAAAGCGTGGCGCAGGGTATGCGGTGAGATATGCGTATGAATACCTGCCCGCAGCGCATGCGCCTTGATGCGATACCAGAACGCCTGCCGGGTCATGCCACTGCCGCGACGGGTTGGGAATAGATCATCACAGACCTTTCCCCTGAGCAGATCCAGGCGGGGACCCGCTATGAAACGCTGCAGCCAATCCAGTGCATCTTCACCCAACGGGACAAGGCGCTCCTTATTGCCTTTGCCCGTTACCCTGACGACTCCCTGGTTGAGGCTCACCTGTTCAGGACGCAAGCGGATCAGCTCGGAGACCCTCAGACCGGTGGCATACAGCACCTCGAACATGGCACGGTCACGAAAACCTTCAGCTGTCGAAAGATCGGGAGCAGCAAGCAACTCCTCGATCTGTTGCTCGGTCAGTGATTTGGGTAGAGGACGTCCCTGCCTGGGCATCTCGATCTGCAGGGTAGGATCACTCTGGACCATTCCCTCCCTGGTTGCCCATTGATAGAACTGGCGCGCCGAAGAGAGCAGTCTCGCAGAGGAACGACTGCTATTGCCCGCCTCGGAAAGCATTGCAAGAAAACCCAGCAGTTCGGCGCGGCTTGCCTGCAGCAGTGAAGTGCTGCAGCTTGAATGCATCCACTTCGATAATTTCCGCAGATCACTCTGGTAGGCATCCAGCGTATTTTGGCTCAATCCCCGTTCCATCCACAAAACATCTGCAAAGCGCTCGATGACGGCAATATCCTCTTTCAAAGCTCGATCCCCTCATGATGCAGCAGCCAGCGTTTGATGTCGCTCATGGCGCCCGCAGTAGCACCGGCAAATCCTCCCAACCCCGAAGCGGCAACGACACGATGACAAGGGACTACGATGGGAGTGGGATTGCGGCGGCAGGCCTGACCAACGGCGCGCGCGGAACTCTTCAACTGATCCGCAAGTTCGCCGTAGGTCACAACATCACCAGTGGGGATTGCCAACAGGCGGCTCCAGACACGCTGTTGAAACGCCGTACCCGACGGCTTTAGATGCGTATCGGCTGACCACCGGCCCGTTTCAAAATAGCGTTGCAGGAAATCAACCGTCATCGCCCCCACTCGACTTCCCGCTCTACGTTCTGCAGTTGATGAGAGATTGAGATCGACCTGCGTCACCGCATCACCCTCGGTGCAGATACCGATAAGTCCGACAGGCGTGGAGAGAATTGCATCATAATCATTCATGGAACAAGAGCATCCGATATGGTCTCAATAATTGCGCGCCAGGATACGCGTTTCTTGTGGATTGATGAATTCTGTAAGCTTTGAACCACAGATGAACACAGATTGCTAGAATCTTTGAGTAGCCAACATCTCTACAAATGAGTCAAATATTAAAAATAATTCTCGCCAAGAGCGCCAAGAACGCAAAGGTTCTTCTTGGCGAGCTTTGCGTCTTTGCGAGAGAAAATAATTTCTTTCATGCCTCGTCAGTCGGAGACCTGATTTCGCAAGATATAACAGTATCTGTGTTCATCTGTGGTTCCATTAAAAAAGGTTTTCTACCGCAGGCGGCATTAATCGAGCCTCAACTCATCCCTGGTCGCAATTGGCGTCGGCAGCCGCTGCACCACCCACCATGAAGAGGCGATAAATGTAAACAGGGTCGTAAACTGTATCAGATATCCGGTCTCATGACTGATACTGCCGGAATCCATGGCCACAACTGAAATCAACAAAGAAAACTCACTCATCTGTCCGAGACGGATCCCGATCGATGTTGAACGCTCTTCAGACTCACCGATGCGCAGCAACAACCAACGAAACACCGGTGGTTTGAGTAACAGGGTAACGGCGCATAACACCAGGGCCGGCAGAATGACAGGGGCTGACATTCCCAGATCCATACGGGCGCCAAGCGAGAAAAAAAACAGTATCAGGAAAAAGTCCCTTAGTGGCTTCAGACTTTCAGAGATAAACAGCGCCACGGGCGCCGATGCCAGGGATACACCGCCAATAAATGCGCCGATTTCAGCAGAGAGTCCCAGCCAGCTTGCCAATTGTGCCAAACCAAGACACCAGCCAATTGCAACAAGAAAAATAAATTCCCGGATCTTGCCGAAACGACGCATCAGTGGGATCAGCAGAAATTTTGTCATCAGCCATGTAAAGAGTACGAACAATGGCAGCTTCAATAATAGCAGCAGAGGCTCCAGCCACTCGACAGCAGTCTCGCCTGATGCCTCACCAGCCCCCTTCAGCAGCACCAACAGCACCATCGCCAGTAAATCCTGCAACAGCAGAATCGAGATCACTACCTCGCCCGTTCGCTGATGGTGCAGAATTGATGTCGGCAGCAGTTTTAATCCAATAATGGTGCTGGAAAAACTCATCACAACCCCCACCAGAATCGCTTCGATGAAGGGAATTCCAAATAACAGAGAGATCGTGAACCCTGCCAGCGCGAAGATCAGTGAACTGGAGATCGTCACCAGGGTTGTCTTTTTCATCATCTGCAACAGTTCAACAGGATTCAGACTGAGACCCAGCAGGAACAGCAGAAAGATGATACCAATGTGGGCAATCTGCTTGATGACCTCCGGATTGCTCACTATCCCGAACACTGACGGGCCAAGTAAAATTCCCAGCAACACATAAGCAACGAGCAGCGACTGACGCGCAAACAGCGCCACTGCCGCAATCACGGCAGCACCGGTGAAGATCATAAAAAAAGTAAAAAGAATTGAATCTTGCAGCATTGTGGGCTCAGTGATAAATCTGTATCTCCTGCATTCCTCGCTCCCGCGCGAGCAGCATGCTCTCATGCAATATACGGAATTTGCTAAAAATCACCTGTCGTGTCTAATAATAGACTGATTTTTCATGGATTTCTGTCACAATGCGTGCGATCCGGCAATTCGGACAATCAAGAAAATATCATTCACACCTTGTCGAATGACGACGTTTCTGATATACCTAGCGCGCTTAATAAAGAACTCATTACATATCCGGGAGGACTTCAATGTCCGCAAAGAAAAAAGCTGCGGCAAAAAAGAAGGTCAGCAAGGCAACCGCAAAGAAGAAAGTTGCAGTAAAAAAGAAGACAGCCACAAAAAAGAGGGCTGTTGCAAAAAAGAGAACTGTTGCAAAAACAAAAAAGCGTACTTCGAAGAAGCGCGCTGCCAAACAATCACCTGCCCATACAGGCGCAAACGGTACGCTTGAATTCGAGCCGTACAAAGAGAAGCGTGGTGAAGAGTATATGAATGAAAGGCAGGAAGCCCATTTTCGTTCTATATTATCTGCGTGGAGACAGGAGTTGATGGAAGAGGTTGATCGTACAATGCACCATATGCGCGACGATGCTTCCAATTTCCCCGACCCTAATGATCGGGCGACCCAGGAGTCGGAATTCAGCCTCGAACTACGCACCCGTGACCGCGAACGCAAACTGATCAAGAAAATCAGTCAGACTATCGATCGTCTTGATGATCATGATTATGGGTGGTGCGACTCTTGTGGAGTAGAGGTCGGTATTCGCCGCCTCGAAGCGCGTCCAACAGCCACGCTCTGTATTGACTGCAAAACCATTCAAGAGCAAAAAGAGAAGCAGATGGCATAACAACTCCCGATGCACTATCGCGGTCGCTTTGCGCCATCCCCCACCGGCCCCCTCCATTTTGGCTCAATAGTTGCTGCACTTGCCAGTTATCTGGACGCCAGACATCATCAGGGGGAGTGGCTGGTGCGTATCGATGATCTCGACAGTCTCAGGGAGCGCCCCGGTAGTGCTGCACAGATACTCTCGACCCTTGAACATTTTGGAATGCAGTGGGATGGAGAGGTCGTCTACCAATCACAACGTCTGCGGCTCTATCAGCAGGCGCTCGAAAAGTTATGCGCCAGCGGACTCATCTATGGCTGTAACTGCAGCCGCAAGCAGATTGCTGCAGTTGCCACACCGGGCATCGGTGGATTCATCTACCCGGGCAGCTGCCGCGACCTTAACATCGCTCAAACCACGTCACACTCTTTACGACTGCGCACGAATAACCTTTATACTCGTTTTGATGATCGTATCCTGGGTGCAATCACACAACGAATAGAATCCGAGATCGGCGACTTTCTTATCCGGCGTGGCGATGGCATCATCTCCTATCAACTTGCTGTTGCCGTCGATGACCATGAGCAGGGAGTAACTGACATTGTACGCGGAGAAGATCTGTTGCTCTCGACACCCCGACAGATTTATATTCAGCAGTTGCTGGAGATACCGCAGCCTGCCTATATGCATTTACCGCTGGTGAGGAGCGCCGACGGCAGTAAACTCAGTAAAAGCAGCGACGCCTGGCCGGTCGATATCAGGAACCCCGTCAAAACACTCAATCAGGCGCTGGG
>JAUVEG010000198.1 GCA_030594925.1 Gammaproteobacteria bacterium | reverse complement strand
CGGGAGCTGCGCAAGCTGGGAGTGGGGCAACCGATAGAAGAGGGCGAGTAATACATCATTCTGTAACTATTCAGCTTCGTGCTCAATTCGCTAACCAGGCTACTCCTTGAGTGGAAAACATCTTTACAAATGGGTCAAATTTCAAAATTGGCTCTCGCCAAGGCGCAAAGACTGCAAAGATTTTTCTTGGCGACCTTGGCGTCTTCGCCTACACGGATGTAGGTGAGGGGCGTGAGCAGGACGCGGAAGCTTTGCGAGAGAAATTGTCACTTTCATGCCTCGTCAGTCTGAGGCCAGGTACTGAGTAGCCACATTACTTTTTTAGTTCAAGCAGCATCGCTCTGAGACTCTCTCGCCAGTGAGGGAATTGCCTCCCCAGCAACTGCTCCGTGGCGCTCACATCGAGCACGCTATAGGCTGGCCGCTCAGCCGGCAGGGGATAAGCTTCAGTTTTGATCGGGGTGACAGCAATCATCTTCCGCAGAAGGCCTATCGACACGGCTTCCTCCTGGATGGCAACGGCAAAGTCATACCAGCTGGCAACACCATTATTGCTGCAGTGGTAGATGCCAGTTGCATCTGTAGCAACAAGCCCCCAGAGCGTCTCCGCGAGTAGATTGGCCCAGGTAGGCGCGCCGACCTGATCCACGACAATGCCGAGAGAGTCGCGTTCACCCATCAGCCGCAGCATGGTTTTGACAAAATTTTGGCCGTGTGACGAGTAGAGCCAGGAAGTACGCACAACCAGTGCATTCTTTGCCTGTTGCAGCACGGCGCGCTCACCCGCCAGTTTGCTTTTTCCGTAGACACTCCGGGGAGCTGCAGCATCATTCGGCTGCCGGGGACGACAGCTTTGGCCCGCGAAAACAAAATCAGTCGAAACATGAATCAGTCGAATATCCGAGCTGGCCGCAGACGCTGCAAGATTCTCTGCGCCCTTGTGATTCACCAGCCATGCCTGCGGCTCATCGCTCTCAGCCTTGTCAACAGCAGTGTAGGCGGCAGCATTGATCATCACATCAGGCTGGTACTGCTGCACAATGTGTTCGATCGAATTACTGTCAGTAATATCGATTTCAGGACGACCAACTGTTACTACATCCAGATTCGGGGGTGTACAGCGCTGCAGCTCGAAACCCAGCTGACCATGTGCGCCAACAATCAAAACTCTATTCATACTCAATCTCTAGAGCCACTCATCTGACCCGCTATAGTTTCATTGTTGGAATTCTACCTTGTTGGGTAAGGGATGAGGTAGAAATTAAAGTACCAGGATGTGCAGATTTTTTGTTCGTGATTTTTGTTGCCACGTCGGGCGCATAGTGAACTATGTAACCAAAGTGGCGGCGAAAAGCACGGACAAAAAGGCAAGCAAGACTGGTATTTTAATAAATGCATCATCCCTAAGTCCGATGTGGTGAACTTGAAAAGTTTCTGCAATTCTAGAGTTTTGCAAGAGGCACTGGATCAATAGTTTTCGATTTTCCGTACTGCCCTTGAAATCCCTGGTTTTCTGTCTAGACTTTAATTAATCGTTTGTTCACTTTCTAGCGAATACAAGACCAAAGGGGTAGATAAGACCATGGCAAAGAGTAAATTTCAATCACTGAATCCGGCAGATAAACTGAATGGACGCATGATGGACGTGCGTCGTGATTCGGCAGATTTTCGCGACCGCATCTATTTGCCTGTACTTGAAACATTGCCTCGGGAATATCTTCCGGATCCATCACGCATCCTGCTGCGTAACCAGGGAGAGGAGGGGGCCTGCACAGGGTTTGGCCTGGCCGCAATGATCAATTTCCTCCATCGTGGAAAGGGTATCGATGAACCGGTCAGCGAACGCATGTTGTATGAAATGGCGAAACAGCATGACCGCTGGCCAGGCGAGGCCTATGCCGGATCAAGTGCGCGTGGCGCGATGAAAGGGTGGAACAAGAATGGCGTCTGCTCGAATGTTGTCTGGCCATACAAAGCAAACACTTATGCAAAAGATTATCTGACGTCAAAACGGGCGGAGGCGGCGCTAAAGTACCCATTGGGAGCCTACTACCGGGTATTGAAAAAACGTTCAGATATGCATTCGGCTGTTGTGGAAACAGGAGCTGTTTTCGTCTCTGCTACGGTGCATGATGGATGGACCAACCCGACAAAAGGGATCATTGAGGATAGTAGTAAGGTATTGCCCAATGGTGGCCATGCTTTCTGTGTGATCGGGTACACAGACGAAGGGTTCATCATACAGAACTCGTGGGGTGGTAACTGGGGTGGCGTAGACATCAATGGTGAAAACTACCCCGGCTGTGCTATCTGGAAATATGGCGATTTTGATGTGAATTTCTGGGATGGCTGGGTAGCGCAAATGGCGCTGCCGGTAGAATCACTGGAGGCATTGCAAGGTGGCAGTATTATTGCCGGCCCGCAAGGCACAAAAAGAGTTCAGAAGGGGCCGCCCCAGCATAAGATAGCGGATCATTACATCCATATCGATGATGGTCAGTTTGATCCCAAGGGCGACTACCCCTCCTTTGATCCAAGAGTGCGTGATCTGATACACCAGGCTGTAAAGGATATGGCGGGAAGCGCCAGTGAGGCGCCGGGCCACATATTATTGTATGCCCATGGCGGCCTGAACTCTATCAAAGGCAGCGCAACCAGGGCAGAAAAATGGATGCCTGTAATGGAAAACAATCGCATAAGACAAATTCATTTTCTCTGGGAGAGTGGTTTTTATGCTTCATTAAAGGATGTATTGCTTGGCAAAGACGACTTTTCCAGGAACAGGGCTGGCGGTTTTAGCGACTGGACAGATACCCTGCTGGAGCGCGTGACCCAGCCGCTGGGTTACCCCCTGTGGATGGAGATGACGGAAGATACCCAGCTTGCTTTCAAAACAGTAAGCGCTGCCGGTTCGCGGACATTGACTCACCTGAAAGCTGCTCTTATGAGTGTGCCGGCTGCGCGTAGACCCAAACTGCATCTTGCCGGACATAGCGCCGGGTCACTGTGGATAGGCCGCCTGTTGAACAGGTGGTACAAGATGGACGGCGTCCCGATAGAGACTCTCCAGTTGTTCGCCCCGGCCTGTCCAATGGGGTTTTACCGGAAGAACATCAAGGTGCATCTTGGCCAGAGTAAAGTACGGGCGTTGATCCATTATCATCTGGATAAAGAGAGGGAACTTGATGACAATGTGGCCCGGATATACAGAAAATCACTACTCTACCTGGTGTCGCACTCCTATCAGAGCAAGTCGGGAACTATTCCGATAATGGGCATGGAAAAATATTGGGGTTCCGAGTCACATAGCAGAATTACCACTTACGATACAGCTAGTCATAGCGCAATCACCAGCAGCGATTCCCATGGTGGATTTGATAATGACAAATCAACCATGAATCATCTTCTTGCAGAAATTCTTGGAGCAAATCCATCCCACACTTTCAACAAACAGCATCTTAAAGGCTATTGAGATACTTGCAAAACCCGTTATTCCGGCATGCTTTTAGCCGGAATGACGGGGTTGAGCATTTTGCATGAGGCTCTATTGAGTTGTATTTTATGGCGGAGGGCCCCCATGGAGGGTTGTCCATCGCCGGTTTTCAAGGCCGGTATATTGCTTTGGATAACTATATGTTACTCATTACACTGGTAACTTCTCAATAATCTCGTGTAATATTTGAGTTTGCGCAGGGTCAGGACCAGCCTTTCAGGGACGCGTGAATACATCCCTGGTCGCTTCCGGCATCCTGCCTCTGGCGACATTAATACATCCATGTATGTCATAAGCTCTGATAAAACATCCCTGTTTTATACAGCCCTGAAAAGCAAGTCCCAACCCTGCTTCCTTGCACGGAGTTATTGAGAAATTAC
>JAUVEG010000160.1 GCA_030594925.1 Gammaproteobacteria bacterium | reverse complement strand
CAGCAGCAGGTATTTGGCGCGGCGGGTGACGGCATGCAGAGTTTGCCCGCTAAGAATCCGGGGCAGCTGCTGCGGAATCGGCTGGCGCATGCGATGTTCACGTACAATCACCTCTGTGATGACCTTTCCGCTTACAAACGGGGCGATGCCACGGCAGGTTGTTTCGACTTCCGGTAGTTCAGGCATATCTTATGATTGATGAGAGCAAGTCTCAGGCTGGCGAAGTATGAAGATCTGTTTATTCTCTCGCAAAGGCGCAAAGACGCAAAGGATTATCTGATCGAGAGTATGATTGAAGTTTGACGCACTATTGAAGATTGATATGCAACAATCCGAACTTGTTCTGGGCGTCGATACCGGTGGAACCTTTACCGATTTTGTGCTCTTCGACGGAGAGTCGATGCGCATGCACAAGGTGCTGTCAACGCCACATGCGCCTGAAGAGGCAATTCTGCAGGGCATCAGGGAGATGGGCCTTGAACAACAGGGTTTCCGTATGGTGCATGGCTCGACTGTTGCAACCAATGCCACCCTGGAGGGCAAGGGCGTACCCACGCTCTATATCACCAACCGTGGTTTCGGGGATCTGCTGACGATCGGGCGGCAGGCGCGCGCCGAGCTATACAACCTTCAGCCGCGAGAGCCTGATCCGCCGGTCGCCAAAGCCTGGTGCCATGAGACAGGCGGGCGGCTTTCGGCGCAGGGGAATGTGCTGGAGGAGCTGAGTGCAGCCGACCTGGAGGAGATAGAGCAGGTTGTTGCAACTCTCAAGCCTCAATCTATTGCCGTCAACCTGCTGTTCTCCTGGGTGGATGCCCGGTTTGAACAGCAGATTCGAAACATCCTGCCTGATGATCTTTTTATCTCCCTCTCGAGTGAAATCCTGCCGGAGATCCGCGAATATGAACGCGGTATTGCGACCTGGCTGAATGCCTGGATCGGTCCTCTGGTCGATGGTTACCTGAAGCGCCTGCAGCAGCAGTTGCCGCAGGCTGCCATCTCCATCATGCAGAGTTCCGGCGATACCATCGATGCCTCCCAGGCGGGAAGTCAGGCTGTACGCATGCTGCTCTCGGGGCCGGCCGGCGGTCTTGTCGGCGCAAGCTATCTGGGACGGCTGGCCGGCAGAGAGCGGCTGTTGACTTTTGATATGGGCGGCACTTCGACAGATGTTGCCCTGATCGATGGCGAGCCCCGGCTGACCAGTGAAGGTCATATTGCGCACTGGCCGGTTGCTGTCTCGATGGTGGATATGCATACAATCGGCGCAGGCGGCGGTTCGATTGCCCGGCTGGATGCGGGAGGAATGCTGCAGATTGGCCCCGAATCTGCAGGGGCAGCCCCCGGTCCGGCCTGCTATGGAAAAGGTGGCACTGCTGTCACGGTGACAGATGCCAACCTGGTGCTGGGCCGCCTGCGCGCGGACGCCTTCCTCGGAGGAGAGATGCAGCTTGACAGCAATGCGGCGCACACAGCTATGCAGCAGTTGGCGGAGTCGATGCAATGCACGATCGAAGAGGCTGCCCGGGGCGTCATTACTGTTGCCAATGAGCAGATGATGCAGGCCCTGCGCAAGATCTCCGTCGAACGCGGCGCTGATCCCCGGGCCTATACACTGGTCAGCTTTGGCGGTGCAGGGGGATTGCATGTGTGTGCGCTGGCTGAGTTGCTGGGCGTGAGCGAGGCGATGGTTCCGGTTCATGCAGGTGTGCTGTCGGCGCTGGGTATGCTGACAACCCGGCCGGGCAGGCAGCTCTCACGCACCTGGCAGGGTGAGCTGCTGCAGCGTAAAGATGCGCATATTGATGCTGCATTCAAACAGCTCGCGACCGAGGCAGTTGCGGCGCTTGAGGAGGAGGGCGTTCCAGCAGATCAACTCGAATTTGAACGCTCTCTGGACCTGCGTTACAAGGGGCAGTCCTATACCCTGGATATTGGATGGAGCGGGGTTCATGGCAGTGCAGCCGAGTTTCACGAGACCCATCAATCAAGATACGGACATCGTCTCGACGTGCCTGTAGAGATGCTCAATCTTCGCCTGCGCGTACGGGGAGAGGCGCATGATGTCGTCATTGAAAAACCACCTGTTGAAAAAGCAGCAGCTCCTCTGGAGATGGTCAAAGCAGTCGGTGAGTCTTCAGATGTTCCCCTCTACCAGCGTGATGAACTGGCTGTCGGGCAACAGTTTTCAGGCCCTGCCGTTGTCGTCGAGAGACTCTCCACCAGCTGGATTGCAGCAGGCTGGAGTTGTACCGTGGACGCGGGTGGTAACCTGATGCTCCGCACAGACTCGAACAATGCACGGGCTTTTTGAGGAGTTGCGTAAAGAGCACCTGCCTTGCATTTCATCAATTCCAGCCCAACGGCGTATTCGGCTGTCAGCTTGAATCAGTTCCCGCTCCGGGGCAGTTGGTCGATCACCACCCGCCGGATGCCCCGCCACCGCCGAAGCTGCCGCCACCGCCGGAAAATCCACCGCCGCTTGAGAAGCCTCCCCCGGACCTGCCTGAGCCGCCATCGCCGCCGGTACCCGGCTCAATGCGCCATTTCTCGGGCCAGATAGCTCGCAGTATCGGTACGATGAGCAGCCAGGCGCTCACGGATATGCGTGCAATGGTCTCCCCGAACATCACCGGAACGAGATAGAAAAAAGGCGCCAGAAACAGGAAGACGACCCATCCCTTGCTCCCTCTGAGCGCCACCGCATAGGCTATAAATGGCGTCATCAGCAGTGCAAAGAAGCCGATGAACATCCCTGCGCCGTTTGGAATATCTGCAGCCCTCGATGTGACGGGTATTGCATCTGCTTCGCCCTGGATAGCTCCGCTAATGGCTTTCACTGCGGCCTCGATGCCTCCCTCGAAATCCCCGCGACGGAAGGCCGGCGTCATCAGGTTGTCGATGATGCGGCGGCTGTCGAGATCTGTCAGCACTCCCTCCAGGCCATAGCCAACTTCGATGCGGATCTTGCGGTCATCGCGGGCGACCAGCAGCAGCACGCCATCGTCAATATCCTTGCGGCCGAGTTTCCAGGTTTCGGCCACGCGCATGGAGTAATCCTCCAGTGAATCACCTTGCAGGCCGGAGATGGTCAGCACGACAAGCTGTGCTCCGTTGGATTTCTCCAGCTGTTGCAGAGTCGAAGTGATGCGCTCATGGGAGGCGTCGCCAAGTAGTTCCGCCCGGTCGTTGACATGCCCCGAAAGGTAGGGGACTTCAAGCGCCGCAGCCAGCGGGACCAGCACAACAGCAAGAAGCAGGAGATAGAGATGACGAAAGCCGACCAGGAGCCTGTCCGAGAATAGGGGCCGTAGCGAGGGGACGTCATTTTGAGTCAGATTTTTCGTGCATTTGAGGCGAATAGCAGCGCTATTTAACGATAATGGACGGGAAATCTGGCCAAAAGGGCGTTTCCGCAGTAGGTCTTCTATTCTCGGACAGGCTCCTTGTTTCACATCAACTCTCCCTGATCCGCAGACCATCGATCAATTCATTCCGGTCATCCGGGCGTTTTTCGACATGATGCTCCTGCAGCACCCTGGCGCAATGTTCGATGGCGTCACACAGCGCATCCACCGGTCGTCCATCATGAATGCCGTTCACCAGATCGTCCACCAACTCCTGCCACATGCCAACGGGCACGGCCCGGTTGATGCCTTCATCGGCGAGAATGACTGCGCGATGCTCATAGATGGCGATGAATATGAGGATGCCGGTGCCTCCACGTGTACTAAAGAGACTCTCCTCCAGGAAAGCGGATTCGGCCCGCAACTGCACACGTCTGTCGATATCGTCACTCGTAAGCAGAGCGCGTCCGACAACCGGCAAACCAGCCAGCATATAACCCAGCCCGGCGCCAATCATCGCCGGTAGCGTGATCCACAGCACCCCGGCGGCGCCCCAGAAGCCGGCGTAGTGATATACAGCACCGGCCAGCAGCGCCATCAGCAGCGCGCACAGGGTGGCCCCGCGCCAGCGAGCTTCATCGTGGTCATCGACACGACCGACCAGGTAGGGAACGATCTCCCCGGCATTGCCGGACTCCGCCCTGGCAATAGCCTCACGGATCTTGTCCAGGCCGGTATCGCTAAACAGCGTGCTGACACTCATAAGGGTCGTCTATGCGGTTTTATTTTGAAAAATCGACGCCAGGAGGCTTCTCTGTCCCCTCTTTGGATTCGAAGTACGCCTTCTCTGTGAAACCGAGATAACCGGCCAGGAGATTGGTCGGGAAGCGCCTGCGTGAGGTGTTGTATGCCCTCGATGCCTCGTTGAAGCGCCGCCGTTCGACAGTGATGCGGTTTTCCGTGCCTTCAAGCTGCCGCTGCAAGTCCCTGAAGGCTTCCGTCGCCTTCAGATCCGGGTAGCGTTCAACCACCGCGAGCAGGCGCGACAGGGCGCTGCTCAACCCGGCCTGATTGGCCTGGAAAGCGGAGATCTGTTCAGCCGTTGGTGCTCCGTCGATTTGTATC
>JAUVEG010000050.1 GCA_030594925.1 Gammaproteobacteria bacterium | reverse complement strand
CTGAATGCCATCGAGACCGGCCATCATCAACGCAGAGAAGCAGAGATAGGGATTCGCGGTCGGATCGGGGAAACGCACTTCGATACGGCGTCCTTTCGGGCTTGATACCCATGGAATACGAATCGAGGCAGAGCGGTTGCGCGCAGAGTAGGCCAGCATTACCGGTGCTTCAAAACCCGGCACCAGGCGCTTGTAGGAGTTGGTCGAGGAGTTGGTAAAGGCGTTCAGCGCACGCGCGTGCTTGATGACACCACCGATGTAATAGAGGGCTGTTTCCGAGAGGCCTCCATACTGATCACCGGCAAAAATATTGTCGCCATCTTTCGCCAGCGACATATGCACATGCATGCCGGAGCCATTGTCGCCGACCAGTGGCTTGGGCATGAAGGTCGCGGTCTTGCCATAGGCATGAGCGACATTCATGATTACATACTTCATGACCTGGTTCCAGTCGGCACGCTGCACCAGGGTGCTGAATCGCGTGCCGATCTCACACTGCCCCGCCGTTGCAACTTCGTGGTGGTGCACTTCGACTGGAACGCCCATCTCTTCGAGCACCAGGCACATGGCCGCACGAATATCGTGCAGGGAATCAACCGGAGGAACCGGGAAATAGCCCCCTTTTACCGTTGGACGATGGCCGATATTGCCATCATCAAAAACCCGTTCCGAACTCCAGTGCGCCTCATCAGAGCCAATCTTGTAGAAAGCGCCGCTCATATCCGCGCCCCAGCGGACATCGTCAAGAATGAAGAACTCCGGCTCGGGTCCGAAATAGGCTGTATCCGCGATACCGGTTGATTTCAGATAGGCTTCCGCACGCTTGGCGACAGAGCGGGGATCACGCTCATAGCCTTCCATGGTGTCCGGTTCGAGGATATCGCAGCTGATGTTCATGGTTGCTTCATCGGTGAAGGGGTCCATGACTGCGGTTGAGGCATCCGGCATCAGAATCATGTCTGATTCATTGATTCCCTTCCATCCTGCGATCGAGGAGCCGTCAAACATCTTGCCCTCTTCAAAAATATCTTCGCCGAATTCCCCTTTGGGTACAGAGACATGCTGCTCCTTACCGTTGGTATCGGTAAAACGGAAATCGACGAATTTGACCTCTTCGTCTTTGATCATCTTCATTACATCTTTTACAGACATGCTGGTTAATACTCCAAAGGTTATCAATTCAGTGGCGACCCAATCAATGAGCGCGTAAAGAGTGATTGTGCTACAAAAAGTAAGGTGATGCCACCTTCAATTTCGAGAAAAAGGAGATAACGCATCAATCACCCCGTGCAGGTAAGCAGGGACGGGACTTGCCTTTCAGGGCTGTATAAAACAGGGATGTTTTATCAGAGCCTACAGGGATGTATTTACGCGTCCCTGTAAGGCTGGTTCCGCCCCTTCACAGACTCAAATAACATACGGAATTTGTAAGGATCTACTCAAGATAGATGGATAAATGAGGCGCTGCTGTTAAATTCCCCTCACCCTAACCCTCTCCCGAAGGGAGAGGGGATTTATTTGTCATGAGAGTAATAGATGGTCACCTTGCCAAATTCGGGCAACTCTTGCAGCGGGGTTGAAAAATGGCGGGCTATGGTTTCCGCATCACCCATCTCGTCGAGACAGGAGAGCGCGAGATAGACATGCACGTGAATCTGCCCCTGCAGATAATGCAGTTGCACCTGCTGCCAGCGCCCGTCACAGCCGGTGGTCACCCATGCCTTCTCAAGGATATCCAGCGCCTCGCTGCGTGTCGGCAAACCGATGCTGCTGGGCGGCGACTCTTCATCATCTTCCGGGTCGATGTGCACGGTGACGTCGACCAACTCTTCGAGAGCGTTGCGCGCAGCCTGCTCAACAGCAACGGAGATCATGTGTCCCTCGCTGACGCTCAACCAGGGATCGACCTGTACATGCACGTCTGCCGCAGCCAGGTGGCCATGTCTGCGGGTGCGCAGCATATGCACACTGCGCACGTCATCGATCGCCAAAATCGCCTCGCGCAGCTGCTCCACCTTCTGCTGCTCCAGTCCGGCATCAACCAGCTCCTGAAGGGCGCTGAATCCCAGCTCCCAGCCGATACGGGCAACCATGAGGCCGACCAGCACCGCAGCGATGGCGTCAAGATAGGAGAGACCAGCCATGGTTCCGGCGATTCCCACCAGCACCACGATCGAGGAGATCGCATCGGAACGGTGATGCCAGGCATTGGCTCTCAACATCGGCGAATTGATACGGTCGGCAACCTTGACCGTGTACCAGTAGAGCGCCTCCTTGCTGAAGATGGAAAATGCGGCGACATAGAGCGTTATCATCTGCGGCTGCAGCAGCGCTTCCGGTGAAAACAGTCTTGCCGCTGCGTCCCACACGATGCCAACAGCAACAGCAATCAATAGAAATCCCAGCACCAGCGTAGCCGCCGTTTCAAAGCGGGCATGTCCATAGGGGTGATCCTCGTCGGGTGCTGAAGCCGCATGGGTCGCGGCAAACAGAACCAGACCATCGGAGAGCAGGTCTGAGAGCGAGTGAATACCATCAGCAATCAGCGACTGGGATTGGCCGACAACACCGATAATCACCTTGAATGCAGCCAGAACAAGATTCAGCACTGCCCCGACCAGAGTGACGCGCTTGGTCTCTGCAGTGCGGAAATCATGGCTATGTCCGTGCATGATCAGCCTTCACCAATACGCACAACAACATAATAGAGATCATTCTCAGCGCGGGTTTCAAGCACCTCATGGCCATTGATGCGGCTCCAGGCCGGAATATCGTTCAATGCCCCGGGGTCGGTACAGATCGCTTCAATCTCCTCACCGGGATGCATCTGCAGCGCCTTGTCCTGGACGCGAATCACCGGCATGGGGCACAGCAGACGCTGACAATCAAGGGTTACACGGCTCACAGCATCCACTCCGATTTGACATCCATCGGCCCCAGAGGAACGACCTTCATCGGCTGCACATGACCGCTGGTATCGATAAACTCCATCTCCACTTCAGGCTCCATCCTGCCCTGGCTATAACGCGCTACGATGCGCGCAGCCAGCTGCAGATCTTCGCTAGAGAGTTCGCCGTCGATCAGCGTCAGCGGTCCGCCATGACTGGTCACGCGCAATTGAGAATACTGCCGTTTGTATCCCTGTAAAAAATTCCCCTCGCCCTCTTCACGGGCGACGATCAGCTTGTAATTCGGCGCCGGACGGATGTGCCTGCCGACTTTGAGCAGCATGATGTCATCCAGCTCATACTCCCTGGCGCCTCGACTTTGCCACAGATCCGTCAGCTTGACCGCATACTGTTTGTCGGTCAAAAAACAGCAGCCGCCGGCGGGTTGGGCATAATCTTCAAAGCCGAATTTTTTCGCCAGCGCCATCTGCGGTTTGCGGGTTCTCCCGGAGAAGTCATACAACTCATCTCGCTTTACCCAGCCCTCACGTTCAGGCAGGGTTTGCGGAAGATTTTTCGCGCACAAGGGGCGCAGCAACCGATCCGTTACTCCCGAGTCCCGCTGCACCACCGGCATCGTATCCTTGCGCTGCGACATGGGACGCTGGCCAATCACTTCGCCGGTAATAATAAAGTCAAAATCGTGCGCCTCCATCCACTCCTTCGCCTTCTTCACCATGAAGATCTTGCAGTCCAGACAGGGGTTCAGATTTGCGCCATAGCCATATTTGGGATTGAACAGCACCTCTTTGTACTCTTCGATGATATCGAGAATATGCAGCTTGATACCCAACTGCTCCGCACACCACAGCGCATTGTTGCGCTTGGGTTTTTTGCGGTCCTTCTTGCGAATGGCATGGGTGTGCCCTTCGACACAGAAGCCCGTGAAGAAGTTGATACCTTCGACATAGATGCCCTGCTCCTGCATCACCCGCACAGCAAGCAGAGAATCCAGCCCGCCGGAGATCAGTGCAACAGCTTTTCGTTGTTTGCTCATGGTAGTTTGTCAGATCAGAATCACTATTAAATCATTATAGCTGTTTGAGAAACACAGCAGCACCAATTTGGGGCGGCTTAGGTGGCTTCCCGGTAGCTCCGGGCATTTCTGAAGCCTGCACAGGATTAAAATTCGCACGCAGCTATTGTGATGATAACAGCGTACAAACCATCTCATTGCGGCTTTTCCCGAAAAACCGAGTCTCTATTTAAATCTTGTCTATACTAAATGAGAAGAGTTCCTTATTGTGAAAACTCAAGGAGAAAGAGGTATGGCAAACTTCATCTTTCCTCTACGTCAGCGGCCCGATGCCTCCTACCATGAAGGAGGACGCAAATTTGGCTCACGTCGCAGTAATGGCACCCGCAAGCACGCCGGCTGCGATCTGATTGCTCCCAGGGGTACGGAAGTTCTCGCCATGGAGAGCGGCAAAGTCATCCGCGGGCCCTATTTTTTCTATTCAGGCACCTATGCGCTCGAAATAAAACACAGCGACGGCAGGGTCGTCCGCTATGGAGAAATCACGAAGATCGTCCCTGCCGGCATCAGGGTCGGCGCCCGTGTCACACGGGGGCAAGTCATCGCCTGGGTAGGCCGGCTTAAATCCGGAAGTTCCATGCTGCACCTCGAAATCTACAGCGGCACCGTCAGTGGAAACCTGACGCAGGCCGGAGACAAATACAAACGCCGCAGCGACCTCATCAATCCGACATCAATTCTTGATAGGGCGCCACTACACACCACAGCGGATAAACCCGCGCCTCTCCAACCTGCAAACAGGAGAGTGAAAAACGCTCACGTTATCGATACGTTAACAGGCAATCTCAATGTCCGCAGCGAGCCTTCGACTGAGGCATCTGTCGTCTTCAAGATGGTTCATGGCGACAACTGTACACTCCTGGGTGACTCCTGGTATGAGATCGAACGTCATGGAGTTCGCGGTTTTGTTGCCTCCCGCTATATCGACGCAGGAGCGGAACAGGAAATCCTGCTCCCTGAAGAGAATGTCATTATCACCGAAGGCTGCGTCAGCAACACAGTGACATCAGTATTGAACGCCAGAGCGGAACCATCAAGAAGCGCCCGCAAGCTATTTTCATTCTCCTCCGGCGACACTGTCAAGGTGCTTGAAGAGGTTACCGGCGACGTCTATCAGTGGGACAGGGACGACTGGCTCAAAGTCGAGCACAACAACAAGATCGGTTTCGTAGCCGGCTATTTCGTGAATATTGGCAAACCAACAACAACGAAGACAGCTGCTGGCAGTGAACCAACAGAAGATCGCTGGGAGACGGCATTGCTGGAAGCGATTACCAGGGGAGCATCCGCCAGGACCGCAGCCCAGGATGGTCTAAAAAAAGGGGTCAGGGCATCCAGAAAAATGGCTGGAAATGATCTTGATGCTGTGTGGAAAATTGCCGGCAGGTTTGTCAGCGTGGCTGGTAAGTTCGGAGTTCCGGCTGCAATCCTGGCTGCACTTGCCAGTCGCGAATCGCGCTGTGGTTCCGTGCTGCGTAGAGGATGGGGAGATAATGACAATGCTTTTGGCATCATGCAGATCGACAAACGTTATCACGATATTGTCGGACAAAACGACCCGGCAAGCATCGAGCATACTGAACAGGCTGCCGGCATCTTCAGTGACAATCTCGAAAAAATCATGCGCAAACACCCTGCCTGGAACGATAAGCATCTCCTGAAAGGCGCTGCAGTCGCGTACAACTGCGGGGTTAAAAATGTAAAGACCATTGGAAAGATGGACGAGGGCACAACCGGCGATGATTACGGCTCGGATGTCATTGCCCGCGCACAATATTACTTCAAGCACCGGGATCTCGCCATCTTCAGATCCTGACTGAAAATCAACACTTCTGCCTATGAAAATAAAACACATTTGGATATTGCCTCTATTCATTGTTGCTGCGCTCGCTTTTGCGTTGTTATATACGCCTGCCGGAGACAAACAACCTTCTGCCGGAGTGATGCGCTCTGAAAACCTGGGTGGTCTGCGTATCGATATGGCGGCACAGGATGTCATCGAGTTGCTCGGAGAGTCGCGGGAGAGGGGTGAACAACGCATCTCAGAGGCTGATGCACTCTATCATCAGGAGTGGCGCTATCCCAGGCAGGGCATACTCCTGGATATGGTTTCGGAGCAAGCGAATGACAACACAAAAATCGCTTCGATCCGTGTCGGACCACCCTCCAGCATTGCGACCGGAAGGGGGGTCAAAGTCGGAGACTCCTTCACCGCCGTCAACAAAGCCTACAGCGACCAACTGGATGCAGACAACTCCGATCCTCCATTTACCCTGCTGGCCGGGTCTCTTTATGACGGAATTCTATTTTCGTTTGAAGAGGGGAAGGTGATTCGGATCTATCTTGGCGCAGTCGCTGAATAAAGGGGATCTCTATGGCATTTCTTCATCGACTCATCACTGCCTAAAGGAAGAGCCTCATGGCAATTTCATCTCTATTCGATTCACTTGGAGAGTCCCTGCTACTTGAAGCTTTCAATCAGCTGTTTGATAAAATTCTGACCGATGGTTTTATTTCCGCCGGAAAGGCAGCCCGGATGCTCTCCGGACCTCTGGGAACAGAGCATGCATCGCTTATCATCCATGAACTCTATGGTGATGCTGAGGTGAAGCAGGCATCTCTGCTGAAGTTGTTCTGCAGACTATTTGCAGAGGATCTCAAACCACGGCATCGCAATCTCCTCAATAGCAAACTTGCTGATCTGAAAGAGAGCAACAACAACCAGATTGCACTCAAACTCACTTTGCCCGGAGTTAAAAACAGTAATCCGCCGATTTCGGGGATCGATTTACTGATCAGGAGAGCTGCTGATCTTGCGCTCGGCGTGCACGGATTTTCATCTCTACCCGGCAGTCAGTTCAGGGATTCCAGCATCGTGCGTATCAGCCTGCGTGGCGATCTCACAGGCGAAGTTTCGGCCGGAATGAGCCGTACTGCCGTGATGCTGAAACTGGAGGCAGGCATGCATTTCCAGCATGCAATCAACTACTACCTGACCGGCCATCATGAAAACAGCCTTGCACAGGAGGCTATGCGCGGCATTGGGTTGATCGGCCGCCATCGTCATTTGAGTCTCAACTCCCTGATAGGCATGCTCTCTAATCCGGGCAACAGATTCGTTGCTGTCGAACTCATCTCAAATCAGGAGTGGCGTCTCTCTGGAGAGGTGAAATTAGCGCGTGAGTTCAGATTAGGCAGTCACACCAGCCTGGATGCCGGCGTCGGGATTGACTACACCCAGGTTGAGAGGGGGCAGTTTCACTACGCAATGAGCCTGGATCCGGACAACAGTCGCAGACTACTGGTTTGCATCCGCAAACTCAGAAGCAGGGAAACCATCACAGGCGAAACCTTTGCTGCAGAATTTGATCTCAGCGGAATCGCCGACAAAATTTATCCACGCATTCAGGATCATCTTGGACGAGCCGACAAGATGCTGGTGAAACTGCTTGATCTATTACCGCCGACAAACAAAAGGCGCCAACTGCTTACCGCTTATATCGACAGGGTCATTAGTCGTTTTCCCCACAATGGCGAGCTGCTTGCCATACTCGGCGTTGCCCCGGGAATGACACTGCAACAACGCATATCAGGCCGCCTGTGTGACTTCATTGAAAATACCCCGTCATTCTGGAGCGGCAAGAGCCATGCTGCAACAAAACAGGTACTCGAAGAGGTATCGGCCAGCCTGGCGGAACTTGGACTGACAACGCAGGTCAACAACAAACTCGCTGCAACTCTGCAATATCCTCTGCAGAAGGCCCTCTCAACAATCGATAAAGAATTCAGGCAGCAGGTGCAACAAAAGCTGTCGAACAGGAGCGAAAGAGATGAGTTGCTCGAAGCACTGCATCTACTCAACGATGTCGGCGAGCGGATCAAAACAGTTACACAGATCAGCGACAGCACCATCAATACGATCAGCAAACAGATTCGCG
>JAUVEG010000084.1 GCA_030594925.1 Gammaproteobacteria bacterium | reverse complement strand
ATTGCATCGATCAGTTTCAGCGGCAACAAGGATATCGATACCGATCAGCTGAAAACCGGACTGCGTGACGCCGGTTTTTCTGAAGGGAGGGTCTTCAATCAGCAGGTCCTGGACAACATCAAGCAGGATCTGAAGCGATCCTATTTTGACCGGGGAAAATACAGCGTCATCATCACCTCAACCGTCTCTCCGCTGGAGCGTAACCGTGTGGCAGTCGATATCAACGTGCGTGAGGGAAGGACTGCAAAAATCAGGCGCGTCAACATCGTCGGCAACAAGGATTTTGACGAGGATGATCTGCTCGATGAAATCTCCCTTTCAAAAGGCAACTGGATTTCGCGTTTTACCAAAAACAACCAATACTCCAGCCAGAAACTGGAGGCGGATATCGAGAGCCTGCGCTCCTTTTATATGGATCGCGGCTACCTCAAATTTGACGTGCTCTCGACACAGGTCAACATCAGTCCCGAGAAAGAGGATGTCTTCCTCACTATCAATATCTCCGAGGGGGATGTCTATATCGTTGAAGATATCCAGCTGGCCGGCAAGGCCGTGGTGGACCCTGAAGAGCTTTTTCCATTGATTGAATTACGGCGTGACGAGCCTTTTTCACGCAAGCAGGTCGTTAAAAGCACCGAAGCCATTACCGCAGCACTCTCCGACCAGGGATACGCGCTGGCCAGTGTGAACGCCATCCCCGATATCGATGAAGAGAACAAGAGTGTCAAGATCACGCTCTATGTCGAACCCGGCAGGCGGGCCTATGTCAGGCATGTCAATATCCACGGCAATACGCGTTCGCGCGACCGGGTGTTGCGCCGAGAATTTCGCCAGATGGAAGCCGCCTGGTTTTCAGCTGCAAAGGTCAGGGAGTCGAAACAGCGCCTGCTCCGCCTGGGCTATTTTGAGACGGTGGAGATTGCCACCAGGCCAGTCCCCGGCTCTCCGGATCAGGTCGACGTGGATGTCACCGTGGTGGAGAAAAAATCCCGTGAGCTGATGCTGGGCGTTGGCTATTCGCAGGACAGCGGCGTCTCCTTCCAGGCCAGGTTGAGCGATGACAACTTCTTCGGCACCGGCAAGAATGTCACGCTGGGTTTCAATACCAGTGACGTCACTACCTACGTGGAACTTGCCTACCGCAATCCCTATTTTACGATTGACGGCATCAGCCAGGGATTCCGCATCATGTACCGCGAGACCGATTTTTCCGCACTCGATACGAATGTCGCCCGGTATGCGACAGACACCGGAATCCTGGGGCTCAACTTCGGATTCCCTATCAGCGAGTGGGACAGGATTGGCGCCTATCTGAATTTAGAATATATGAAGCTCCACTATAATGATAATGATGATACGTTGCCAAGCTATATCACCGATGACTTTGATGATGGCGAGAAGATCAACACCTACAAGCTTGGCGCCACCTGGTCGCATGACACCAGGGACACGGCAATGTTTAGCTCTGAGGGCAGCCTCATCAGCGCCGGAGTGATGATAGCGCTCCCCGGCAGTGACTATGAATTCTGGACCCTGAAATACAAGCATAAACAGTATTTCGGCATTACCGACAACCTCTCTCTGGCATTGAAGGGGGAGGTCTCCTGGGGTGATACTTACGGTGGTAACGACATCTTCCCTTTTTATGAGGGCTTCTATGCCGGCGGTCCCGGTTCGCTGCGGGGTTATAAATCCTACTCGATTGGTTCAGGAACAGATGCTGCTGGTAATACCGTTCCCGGTAATTTCAAGGTGATCGGTGGTGCGGAGTTGTGGTTTCCACCGCCCTTCATGGATCTCAGCGAGAGTGTGCGCCTGATCGGTTTTGTCGACGTCGGCAACGTCGGCAACCTCGGCGATGTCGGCGGCGATTTCGGTGATTTTGACTCGGACAAGTTTCGCTACTCTGCCGGTCTTGCAGTGAGCTGGCTTTCGCCTTTCGGGCTGTTGAATGTCAGTTATGCGGCGCCCTTTAATGAGCAACCCTTTGATGAAACCGAAGAGTTTCAGTTCACCTTTGGTTCAAACTTCTAGTTGCGTTCTATGAGACGTTTTTCTCTACTGGCACTGTTCTCCGCAGCACTCTTTATAACGACGCCCTGTGCAGTTGCTGAATCGGGCAGTGCGCCGCATAAGTTCGCCTTTGTCAATGTCAGCAGGATTCTGAAATTCACCCCTCAGGTCAAGGCGATCGAAGCAGTCCTGAAGGCGGGGTATGAGAAGCGCGAAGCAGAACTCAATCTGCGTGAAGAGGGTCTGAGCCAGTTAAAAAAAGAGCTCAAGAGTCAACGCAATACCGTGGAAACTGCTAAGCGTACCGAATTGGAGCGGGATGTCCTGGTCAAGGCGCGACGCCTGAAAACAGCCCGCATCGAGATGGAGGAGGACATTGCACTACAGAAGAATGAGGAGATGAACAGACTGCGTCTGTTGATCGCAGAGGTGATTGAATCCATTGCCAAGGAGCAGAATATCGACATGGTTTTCGAGGCAGGCGTCGTCTATGTCAGTGACCGCGTCGATATCTCTGATCAAATCCTGCAGCGCCTCAAGGAGCGCCATGCAGAAGAGGCGCCTGATAGATCTGCCGGGAAAAAATAATAACCACAGATGCACCCAGATCAACACAGATAAAAGCGCAACATCCCAATAACCTCGTGCAAAATCAGTTGTTATTTCGACCACAGGGAGAAATCTTGAATTCGTTCACACTATCCCGTGCTTTCAGATTTCTCCCTTTGGTCGAAATGACAACATAGCGAATGAAGACCCTGCACGGGCTTATTGAGAAGTTGCAGGGAAGGCAGGGTTTTTTCGTTCCCACGCTCCTGCGAGGGAATGCAGATCTGGCTCAACAATAACTTCATATGCATTCGCACCGGGGACGGTGGGAATGAGATAAAACCTCCCCCTTTATATAAGGGGGATTGAGGGGGATTTCTGAAATGAGTGAAACAGTAATGGATGTGCGGCAGATCATGGATCTTCTGCCGCACCGCTACCCCTTTCTGCTGGTCGACAGGGTCGTCGAGATTGAAGAGACGCAACGGCTGGTCGGCATCAAGAATGTCAGCATCAACGAGCATTTTTTCTCGGGACACTTTCCTGTCAAGCCGGTGATGCCCGGAGTGCTGATCGTCGAGGCGCTGGCGCAATGCACCGGCTTGCTGGCGATGATGGCGCAGCCTGAGGACCTCAGGAAGAGCCTGATCTACTATTTTGTCGGTATCGACAAGGTGCGTTTCAAGCGGGTTGTCGAGCCTGGAGACCAGTTGAGGCTGGAAGTTGATTTCGTCAAACAAAAGCGCTCAATCTGGGTGTTCGATACCAGGGCAACCGTCGACGGGCAGTTGGCAGCCTCGGCACAAATCATGTGTACACCGCGGGAGATCTGATGATTCATCCCTCTGCCGTTGTTGATGCAGATTGTGAAATTGCAGAGGGGGTTGGCATTGGCCCTTTCAGTGTCATTGGCGCCGGTGTAAGAATTGGCAAAGGGACGAGTATCGCTTCACATGTTGTCATACAGGGAAAGACAACCATCGGTGAAGAGAACCGGATTTTCCAGTTCTCCTCGATTGGAGAGATACCTCAAGACAAGAAATATTCAGGGGAAGAGACGCTTCTGCAAATTGGTGATCGTAATACCATCCGCGAATATGTCACCATCCATCGCGGCACGGTACAGGATCAGGGAGAGACCCGTATCGGTAATGACAACCTGCTGATGGCTTATACCCATGTGGCGCACGACTGCATGCTCAAAGATCATATCATTATGTCGAACGGCGCCTCGCTTGCCGGGCATGTCGTTATCGACGATTACGCCATCCTCAGCGGCTTTACACTGGTGCACCAGTTCTGCTCGATCGGGGCGCACAGTTTTACCGCAATGGGAACGGCGGTTAACCGCGATATTCCACCCTATTTGCTGGCTGCCGGTTCGCCAGCCGCCCCCAGAGGTGTCAACAGTGAAGGGCTGAAGCGCAGTGGCTTTGATGCTGAAACTGTGCGACACATCAAGGACGCCTATAAACTGCTATACCACAGCGGCCTCAAGCTGAGCGAAGCTGCCGAACAGATCGCCGTGCTTGCCGCAGACTCTCCGCAACTTGCCGTGATGGCCGATTTTCTGCAAAACAGCCGCCGCAGTATTATGCGTTGAGGATCGTAATTCCCCCCTTTACGAAAGGGGGCAAGGGGGATTTTTCTTGTTCCCATGTTCCTGGAGGGGATGGTGGGAACGAAAAAGGTATTTATGCATCGCAGTACATCACTTCATATCGCGCTCGTCGCTGCTGAACCATCCGGGGACCATCTCGGCGCTGCCCTGATGCAGGCAATCAACGCACAGATTCCAGATGTCTCCTACAGCGGAATTGGTGGTCCGGAGATGATTGCGGCAGGTATGCAAAGCCTCTATCCGATGGATAAACTGTCGGTCATGGGGCTGGTCGAAGTGTTGCCGCATCTGCCTGAGTTGCTGCGCATTCGGCGCCAGCTTGCACAGCATTTGATCGACAATCCTCCTGATGTGTTTATCGGTGTCGATGCCCCCGATTTTAACCTCGGGCTGGCAAAAAAGATGAAGGCAGCGGGAATTCGTACAGTTCAGTACGTTGCGCCGACCGTATGGGCGTGGAAGCAGCAGAGAGTCAAGATTCTACGCGAGGTGCTGGATCTGGTGCTCAGTATCTTCCCCTTTGAGCAGGAGTTTCTGCTCCGTCACCATGTGCCGAGCATCTATGTGGGCCATCCACTGGCTGACCAGGTCCCGCTCAATCCGGATCCCGCCAGTGCGAGAGCAGCGCTTGGAATTGCCCGGGATGTTCCGCTGCTGGCGCTGCTTCCCGGCAGCCGTGTCGGTGAAATCAAACGTCTCTCAAAGCCGTTCCTTGAAGCTGCAGCCATGCTTGCGCAGCAGCTCCCGCATCTGAAAGTGGTCGCTCCGATGGTGAACGGGCGTATACATGAATTGTTTGAGCAGCAGCGTCAGCAGCTGACCCCTGATCTCGACTGCAGCCTGGTTGATAAACAGGCGGACCTGGTGCTCGAAGCGGCAGATGCGGTGCTGACAGCATCAGGCACAGCCACACTGCAGACACTGCTGTATCAGAAGCCTATGGTAGTCGGTTATCGTGTCAATGCGATCACCTACCGCCTGCTGACATTGTTTCGGCGCATCAAGATCAAGCACATTGCGATGGCGAATCTGCTTGCTGGAGAAGCGTTGGCTCCTGAGTTTATTCAGCATCGATGCACGGCAGAGAAGATTGCACCGGCGCTGCTGTGCCTCATGACAGACCGGCAGCAGATTGACGTGATTCAGCAGAGATACCGGGAGATACACAGGCAGCTGCAGCAGAATGCCGCTAAAAAAGCCGCCGATGCCGTGCTGAATCTGCTTGGGATTGCGCCAGGTCAGTGAATCAGAAACTGTCGGAAAGCCTCTCCGGGAATAGATCGATCAGGGGAGCTCTGATTGAATCGATGGGAAGGGGGTTTAGGGGAAGGGCAACATGAAATGGGTAAGTTCTCAATAACCCCGTGCAGTTCAAATAGTGCATAGGATGTGCAGAGGCACGAGGCGCATCATACATGGTCGATGCGCTTCGCAAGCTCAGCACATCCTATGCATGCACAATATTGCACGGACTTTTTGAGAAGTTACGAAATGGATTGTAAGCCATTGATATACGTCCCTTCCTCAGTGATATTTACGCATCTGGCCAATGAGCACTCCCTGTATTTGCACCTGATCGTGAGAGTAGTGCTGTGCTTCCATTGCGGTATTAGCAGGGTGCAGTATGACCTCCTGCGGTGTTTGCTGCAGCCGCTTCAGGGTCGCTTCAGAGTCATCGATCAGCGCCACGACAATATCGCCATCATGTGCATGATCGCATTGCTCGATAATCACCCTGTCACCATCTAATATTCCGGCTTCAATCATTGAGTCACCTTTGATCCCAAGGACGTAGCAGGGCCTGGAACTGTGCAGCCAGGAGGGAATGCCGATGGAGTCAGGCGTGTTGATTGCTTCAATCGGCTGGCCGGCAGCAATATAACCGAGCATCGGCAGCTGGTCGAGATTTTCAGCAGGGGAGGGTGTCTCGGTATGGTGCAGTCGTATGCCTCTTTTTTTCTGATGCATCGGCTCGACCAGTCCGGCATCGATCAGCGCCGTGATCTGTTTGTGCATGGAGCCCCGGGAACTGAGTTTCATGGCGCTGCAGAGTTCTGCCAGCGTGGGTGGATGCTTGAAGTGAAATTCGTTGTCCTGCAGGAATTCGTAAATCTCCTGCT
>JAUVEG010000328.1 GCA_030594925.1 Gammaproteobacteria bacterium | reverse complement strand
GAAAACAGGGATGTTTTATCAGAGCTTATGACATACATGGATGTATTAATGTCGCCAGAGGCAGGATGCCGGAAGCGACCAGGGATCTATTCACGCGTCCCTGATATGCTGATCCCAACTCGGCACGGCATCAAACAATGCACGGTCTTTTTGAGAACTTACTCAAAACCTATGGATTCCGGCTAAAAGCATGCCGGAATGACGGGGCTTTGCAAGAGGCTCCTCAAAAACCCCGCGTCGTGTTTGATGCTGTGTGGAGTTATTGAAAAGACCCCGGGGATCATGCATGAATCACTTTGTGTACGCATCAAAAAAGAGTAGGATGGTTCCCCCTCTGTATGCAAATCCCTGATTGATGAAGATTGGTCCCCACACACTGCGCAATCAACTCATTCTTGCGCCAATGGCAGGCGTTACCGACCGCCCCTTCCGGCAGTTGTGCCGTCGTCTTGGCGCCGGGCTGGCAGTCTCTGAAATGGTAACCGCAAACACCAGCCTGTGGGGTAGCAAAAAATCTTTACGCCGCCTGGACCACCAGGGTGAGACAGGACCTGTTGCCGTACAGATCGTTGGCACGGATCCGCAAAAAATGGCCATGGCAGCGCGTATCAATGTCGATCGCGGTGCAGACATCATCGACATCAACATGGGTTGCCCGGCAAAAAAGATTTGCCGGGTTGCAGCTGGATCAGCACTGATGCGCAATGAAAAACTGGCAGGCGAAATTTTACAGGCGACAGTAGGGGCAGTCGATGTCCCTGTCACCTTGAAAATTCGCACCGGCTGGGATCATCAGCAGCGCAATGCAGTGAAAATTGCATTGATTGCAGAGCAGTCAGGCGTAGCCGCGGTAGCCATTCATGGCCGCACCCGCGCAGATAGATTTACAGGAGAGGCGGAATATGACACTATTCGTGAAGCCAAACAACAACTCTCTATTCCTGTAATAGCAAACGGTGACATCGATTCACCACAAAAAGCGAAACAGGTGTTGGCTCAAACCGGCGCAGATGCGATTATGATCGGACGCGCCGCCCAGGGAAGGCCATGGATCTTTGAGGAGATCCATCACTATCTGCAAACCGGGCATCTCGTCCCGGCCAGATCATCGCAATGGATCTGCTCAATCCTGCTTGAACATTTGGAGGAGCTCTATCGGCACTATGGAACTCAGCATGGTGTACAGATAGCGCGTAAACATATTGGCTGGTATAGCAGGAGCCAGCCCGACAGTGCAGAATTCCGCAAAGCGGTTTTCCTGACCGACTCACCTGATGCGCAGCAGCAGATGATTCGTGACTATTTCCTTGGGCGGGAACAGGCAGCATGACAGCAATAATAACTTCGATTACACACAATACCAGCGTCAACACATACAGCAAAGAGTTCAAGGTACGCAAGGAGAACGCTGATTTACCACTGCGTGACTGCGTACGCCAAGCGGTTGACGCCTATTTCAAGGACCTCAATGGACATCCCGGCGAAGGTCTCTATGCGCTGCTGTTAAGCGAGGTTGAAAAGCCGCTGCTTGAATCAGTCATGCAGCATACAGGCAGCAACCAGAGCCGCTCTGCCGAGGTGCTGGGCATCAGCCGCAGCACCATGCGCAAAAAACTCAAACAGTATCACATCGACTGAACATTTCAGCGGAGAAACCCCCATGTCTTCAGCCATAAGCCGGGCGCTGATCAGCGTTTCGGATAAAACCGGAATCGTGCAATTCGCCCAGGCGCTGCATGAGCAGAGTGTCGAAATCCTATCTACCGGCGGCACCGCCAAACTCCTCGTCGAACATGGCGTGCCTGTTATCGAGGTTGGCGACTACACCGGCTTTCCGGAGATGATGGATGGCCGTGTGAAAACCCTGCATCCGAAAGTGCATGGCGGAATTCTTGGCCGACGCGGTATCGACGATGCCGTCATGACTGAAAACAGCATCCCTCCCATCGACCTTGTTTGCGTCAATCTCTATCCCTTCGAAGAGACTGTCGCCAAACCAGACTGCGATCTTGCAACAGCCATCGAGAACATTGACATCGGCGGACCGACCATGCTGCGCGCTGCTGCAAAAAACCATACGTCGGTCACCGTCATCGTCAGCAGCGATGACTATCAGCCTGTGCTCGATGAGATGGATGCCAACAACGGCTGCCTCTCCGACACGACGCGTTTCAAACTGGCGACCGGTGCCTTCGAACATACTGCCCGTTATGATGGATTGATTGCAAACTACCTGGGGGCCATCGTCGAAAATGGCAAAGCCGAAGGACTGCCGCGTACTTTCAACATGCAGTTTCGCAAACAACAAAGCATGCGCTATGGTGAGAACCCGCACCAGGATGCAGCCTTTTATGTCGAACAGCACGCGGGGGAAACCACCATTGCCAATGCCGCACAGTTGCAGGGCAAAGAGCTCTCCTATAATAATATTGCTGACACCGATGCGGCGCTTGAATGTGTCAAGCAATTTAGCGATGCCCCGGCCTGTGTCATCGTCAAGCACGCCAACCCCTGCGGCGTCGC
>JAUVEG010000237.1 GCA_030594925.1 Gammaproteobacteria bacterium | reverse complement strand
AAACAAAATCAAAGGGGTTAGACTCGATTGAAAATCAAGCATATTTTTGATTAAAAACCAAACCTCAGTTTCAATCGAGTCTGACCCCTTTGATTTGAGTCTGACCCCTTTGATTTCATAGCAGAACACTTATCAGCTAATACCTAAAACTTCCCTGGAATTAAAAATGCACCCCAAAACTCTCTACGACAAACTCTGGGATGATCATGTCGTCCGCACTGACGAGGATGGTACGGCGTTGCTCTATATCGACCGACAGCTGGTGCATGAGGTGACTTCACCGCAGGCATTCGAAGGCCTGCGCATTGCCGGGCGCAAGCCCCGGCGTGTCGATGCCAACCTGGCAACTCCGGATCATAATGTCCCTACCACCGACCGTGACCAGGGGATTGCCGACCCCGTATCGCGGCTTCAGGTGGAGACGCTGGGTCGGAATTGTGTTGATTTCGGCATTACCGAGTTCGACATGGATGACATCCGCCAGGGGATCGTGCATGTCATCGGGCCGGAGCAGGGAGCAGTATTGCCCGGCATGACGGTCGTCTGCGGCGACTCGCATACTTCGACGCACGGCGCCCTCGGTACACTGGCCTTTGGTATCGGCACCTCCGAAGTTGAGCATGTGCTTGCGACCCAGTGCCTGATTCAGAAAAAGTCAAAAGCGATGCTGGTCGAGGTTGATGGCATGGCGGCTCAAGGGGTGACGGCGAAAGATATCATTCTTGCCATCATTGGCGAGATCGGCACGGCCGGCGGAACCGGCTATGCGATAGAGTTTGCCGGTAAGGCGATCCGTGATCTCTCGATCGAGGGTCGTATGACGCTGTGCAACATGGCAATCGAGGCCGGAGCACGCGCAGGTTTTGTCGCTGTTGATGATAAAACCATCGATTACGTCAACGGACGCCCCTTTGCGCCAGACGCTGACCAATGGCAGCAGGCGGTTGCATACTGGAAAACACTGCATACAGATGAAGGGGCGGTGTTTGACAAGGTGGTGAGGATCGATGCTGCCGCTCTCGTGCCCCAGGTGACCTGGGGGACATCTCCTGAGATGGTGGTCGGCGTTGATGCCAGGGTGCCTGATCCTGACAATATTGATGATGCAGTCAAGGCAGATGGAATGCGCCGCGCACTCGACTATATGGGGCTTGAGGCGAATACACCGATCACTGAAATTGCGCTGGACAAGGTCTTTATCGGCTCCTGCACCAACTCCCGCATCGAGGATCTGCGGGCGGCGGCGGCTGTTGCCAGGGGCCGCAGCGTTGCTGAAACGATCACTCTTGCCATGGTGGTTCCCGGTTCCGGTCTGGTCAAGCAGCAGGCGGAAGAGGAGGGGCTCGACGCCATTTTTATTGAGGCGGGTTTTGAATGGCGTGAGCCGGGTTGCTCCATGTGCCTGGCGATGAATGCAGACCGCCTGGAAGCGGGAGAACGCTGCGCTTCGACATCGAACCGCAACTTTGAGGGCCGCCAGGGGCAGGGCGGGCGCACCCATCTTGTCAGTCCGGCAATGGCCGCCGCCGCGGCTATAGTCGGTCATTTTGTTGATATCAGGGAGTTGTAATCATGGAAAAATTCACACCTTTTTCCGGCGCAGTTTGTCCTCTGGATCGCGCCAATGTAGATACTGACGCGATCATTCCAAAACAGTTTTTGAAATCGATCAAACGCAGTGGTTTCGGCCCTAATCTGTTTGATGAGTGGCGCTATCTCGATCATGGTGAACCGGGAATGGATAACAGCAAGCGCCAGCCGAATCCTGACTTCGTGCTCAATGATGCGCGTTATCGGGGAGCTTCGATACTGCTTGCGCGGGAAAATTTCGGATGCGGCTCTTCACGCGAGCATGCACCATGGGCGTTGGCTGATTATGGCTTTCGAGTCATCATTGCTCCAGGTTATGCAGATATCTTTTATAATAACTGTTTCAAGAACAGCATCCTGCCGATTGTGCTCGATGCGGAAGTCGTCGATGGCCTGTTCAACAAGGCTGGCGGTGAGACTGCGCTGCATATCGATGTCGATCTCGAGCAACAGCAGCTGCGTGTTGGCGACGAGGTGATCAAGTTTGAGGTTGATCCTTTTCGCAGACACTGCCTGCTCGAGGGACTGGATGATATCGGTCTGACACTGCAGCATGTCGATGCGATTGATGCATACGAAGAGAGACGCAGGCAGCAGGCACCATGGTTATTTGAATAAATAATTATTATCCACAGATGAACACGGATTAACACAGATTAAAGAGATGCTATGAGGTACTTGCAATACCACGTCATTCCGGCCTGCGACAAAATTGTTAACCAATAACCATAGATACAAGCACATAAACACGAATCAAAGAGCAGTAATCATCTGTGTTTATCTGTGTGCATCTGTGGAAAAAAACAAACAAGGTAAATGTAATGAGTAAAAAACTATTAATTCTTCCCGGTGACGGCATCGGCCCGGAGATCGTGACTGAAGCGGTCAAGGTTCTCGCAACCCTGCGTGATGATCATGGACTTGATATTACGATGGATGAAGCGCTGGTCGGTGGAGCAGCCATCGATGCAACAGGTCATCCGCTGCCTGATGCGGCCCTGGAGCTGGCGAAAGAGTGCGATGCGATTCTGCTCGGCGCCGTTGGTGGAACCAAATGGGAGGGTCTGGATATCTCGATTCGCCCGGAGAAGGGACTGCTTGGCCTGCGCGCCGGACTCAACTTGTTTGCCAACCTGCGTCCCGCGATTCTCTACCCGCAGCTTGCCGATGCATCCTCGTTGAAAGCGGAAATCGTTTCCGGCCTCGATCTCATGATCGTGCGGGAACTCACCGGTGGCATCTATTTCGGTGAACCGCGCGGTGTGCGCACTCTGGAGAGTGGTGAGCGCCAGGGTTTTAACACCCTCGTCTACACGGAATCCGAGATTGACCGCATCAGCAGGGTCGCATTTGATATCGCGATGAAACGCGGCAGGCGGCTCTGTTCGGTGGACAAGGCAAATGTGCTGGAGTGCACAGAGTTGTGGCGTGAAGTCGTCACCACTGCTGCTGCAGATTATCCCGATGTGGAACTTGAACACCTCTACGTGGATAATGCCGCTATGCAGCTGGTGAGAGCGCCAAAACAGTTCGACGTGATGATCACCACCAATATGTTTGGTGATATTCTCTCCGATGCAGCGGCGATGTTGACCGGCTCCATCGGCATGCTGCCGTCAGCCTCCCTGGATGAGAACAGCAAGGGGATGTATGAGCCGATTCATGGCTCGGCCCCGGATATTGCCGGTCAGAACAGGGCGAATCCGCTGGCAACGATTCTCTCTGTCGCCATGATGCTGCGCTATACGCTGGATCAGTCTGACATGGCG
>JAUVEG010000064.1 GCA_030594925.1 Gammaproteobacteria bacterium | reverse complement strand
GATCTGATCTACTGCTTCCCCTCTGTAGGAGAGACAGACGGCAGGCGCACTCTCTCCAACGAGGAATTTTTCACACGCCTGTGCCGGAAACTGACCAGGGCGCTCAACTCGCGCACTGTTGACGGTTTTGTATTTCGGGTTGATACGCGTCTGCGCCCCTTTGGCCAGTCCGGGCCACTGGCGCCCAGCTTCGACTTCATGGAGAACTACTACCAGTCGCAAGCCAGGGAGTGGGAACGCTACGCTATGATCAAGGCGCGCATCGTAGCTGGAGATATACAGGCGGGAGCTTCGTTATTGAAAATGCTGCGCCCTTTTGTCTATCGACGCTATCTTGACTACGGCGCTATTGATTCGCTGCGCAAACTCAAGCAGCTCATCAATGACGATATGCAGCGCAAGGGGATGCGCAACAACATCAAGCTTGGCCCCGGCGGCATTCGGGAGATTGAATTTCTTGGACAAACATTTCAGTTGATCCGCGGCGGAAGGGAGAGCGAACTGCAGATTGCCCCGATCCAGGAGGTGCTGGGCATCCTCGCTGACAAAAGCAATCTTCCACAAACGACAGTCAGCGAACTCATCGATGCCTATCGTTTTCTGCGTCTTGTCGAAAACCGCATCCAGGCGTGGCGCGATGAACAAAGTCATCAGCTGCCGCAAGATAAAGAGGGAGTTGAACGCATTGCACTCACCATGGGCTTTGCAACAGCAGAGAGCTTCACCAGTGAGCTGACGCGCCATCGAGCCAATGTACAGCATCATTTCGAGCGACTCTTCGATGATACGCAGCAACAACTCTCCCCGCTGGAAGCGGCATGGAATAACCCGCTACAGCAACAGCGGCAACTTGTTGAAGCCGGTTTCAAGGATAGTGAAAGAGCCGCGAAACTGATACAGGATCTGCACCGAAATCACTCGCTGCAGCAAGCAGGAGAACGGGGCAGCCACATACTCGGCGCCCTGATGCCACGTTTGCTGGCATTGACAGCGAAGCGCAGCAATGCCGAAGAGACACTGGAGCGCCTCAGTGCCGTGATCGCAGCCATTGCCCGTCGCACCACCTATCTCGAGCTGCTGAGTGAAAACCAGGGCGCGCTGGAGCAATTGATCAATCTGCTCAGCGCCAGTCCATGGTTCATGCAGTGGATCGTACGCCAGCCGCTGCTGCTTGATCAACTCATCGACCACCGGCTTCTCTATCAGCCGCTGAGCCGCGCTGCTCTAACCGATGAACTCAACAGCATGCTGCAAAGAGTCGAGGGTGACCTGGAGCAGGAGATGGAGATCCTGCGCCACTTTGTCGCCACTAACCGTCTGCGCGTTGCTGCAGCAGATATCTCCAACATTATTCCACTCATGGTGGTCAGCGATTATCTCTCCGAGATAGCTGAAGTGACACTCGGTGCAGCACTGAAGATCGCCTGGCGGGATCTCAGTGCACGTCATGGTTCTCCGCAGGAAACAACTGCTGACGCTATGGGATTCGCCATTATCGGCTACGGAAAGCTTGGCGGCATCGAGCTTGGATATGGCTCGGATCTGGACCTGCTGTTTTTGCACAATGCGGCAATCAACAGCATGACTGATGGCGAGAGGCCTGTTGCTGCAGAGAATTTTTATGCGCGTCTGGCGCAACGCCTGATCCACCTTCTGACCACCCTCACTCCATCGGGGCAGGCCTATGAAATTGATATGCGCCTGCGCCCCAATGGCGCTTCAGGACTGCTGGTAAGCAGCCTGAAGGCCTTTGAAACCTACCAGCACAAGCAGGCCTGGATATGGGAGCATCAGGCGCTGGTGCGCAGCCGTGCTGTAAGCGGCGACCAGGCCGTAACCTCCGAATTTAATGCGATTCGCCGGCAGGTTATCTGCAAACAGCATGAGGAGAAGGCTCTGCGCAGTGAAGTGGTCAAAATGCGATCAAAGATGCGGGATTCTCTCGACAGGAGCAGCAGCGAAGTTTTTGACCTGAAACAGGGTAAAGGCGGCATCACCGACATTGAGTTCATGGTGCAGTATCTGATACTGCGCGAAGCGAACAGCCACCCCTCCCTGTGCAAGTTCAGCGATAATATTCGCTTGCTGCAATCCCTGGGTGAGGAGGGATTGGTCGAACCCGATTGGAAGGAGCAGCTGGTCGGCGCATACAGGGTGTTGCGTGCAGCATCTCACCGCCTCTCACTTCAGGAGGCGCCAGGAGTCATTTCTACGCATGAACTAAATGTGGAGCGCAACTTTGTTATCGATGCATGGGGAAAAGTAATGAGGCCTGAGTGAAAAGATAGGAGTGAGACGTGAGTGCTGAGGAGTGAGTTGTAAGTTCTTTGTCGTCATTGGGTTCAAAATAACTTATCATCCTCAGGGGCTGTCATACTCGGCCTTGAAATCAACACAGCAACAGATCTGATTGATCATCAGGATAAATATGCTCCAAATCTGGTTTACACGCCTGCTCTTTACAGCCTCCCTACTGGCATTTATTTTAATCCTCATGGGATCATTTTTGCGCCTGAGCGATGCCGGCCTTGCCTGCCCGGACTTTCCCGGCTGCCACGGCCAGCTATTTCCACCGCATACCGCTGCCAGCGTCAACAGCGCCCCCCCCTATGACGCCGCACTGGCGTGGGGTGCAATGACTCACCGCTATCTGGCAGTCGTTTTCGGCCTGCTCGTCGTGTCGCTTGTCATCCTTGCGGAGCGCATGAAAAGTGGCCCCAGATACTCCTCGCAACTACGACTGACTCTGCTGCTGACGCTATTCCAGGGATGGCTGGGCTATCTGACAATCAGCACGCAGCTGCATCCAGCCGCTGTCACCCTCCATCTGCTGACTGCCATGCTGACTCTTGCACTGCTATGGTCGGTTTATCTGAATGCAACAACAGAGGGCGCCATCTATAGCGAGCGCCTCCCCGAGATCAATCTCCGTCCCTGGACCATCGCAGCTTTTATCCTGGTTTGTGTGCAAATAGTCCTGGGGGGATTCACCAGCAGCAACTATGCCTCCCTGGCATGCCCGGATCTGCCGACCTGTCAGCAGCAGTGGCTGCCTGCATTGGATTTTTCGGGGATATATCAACTGCTCAGCCAGGAGAGCGGCAGCTACCAGGGCGGGCTGCTGAACAACCAGCAGAGTATCAGCGTACACCTGCTGCACAGATATGGCGCCGTATTAACCTCAGTTTATATTCTGTTTCTCGCTTTGATGGCAATACGAAAAAAAGCAGCCATCTATCGAAATGCCGCTCTATGGCTCGCTTTTGTCCTGATTCTGCAGATGCAGCTGGGGATCGCCAATATTCTGCTACTGCTCCCACTTCCGGTCACAATCGCACACACTGGCGGAGCCGCATTACTGCTGCTCTCCCTGGTCTACCTGCATCATCTCATCAGGCGCAGCAAGGTCAGTATTTATACGCATTGATTAATCAAATTGTTGTTGCCTGGCGCTTGGCATATACTTTCGCAGAATCTACAAATAATCTACGCAAGACGCCGTAACCAGATGGCTCTCTTTATGACTCGGGCTTTGAGATGAAACTCATCATCGTATCCGGACTTTCAGGGTCTGGAAAAACCGTCGCATTGCATGCACTTGAAGATGCAGGTCTCTACTGCATCGACAATCTGCCAATACCGATGTTGCAAACAGTGGTCATGGAACTACTGGATAACAGCGAAATCTATCCGCAGGATGTCGCTATCGGGATCGATGCCCGCACCACTTCCGAAAATCTGCGCGCGCTTCCTGAGAAGATTGAGGAGCTGCGCAAAAAAGGGATAGCGTGCACAATACTCTTTCTGGAGGCAGATCAGCGTGTGCTGCTGCAACGCTTCAGTGAGACACGCCGTCGCCACCCTCTGACGGGAGAGAATCACTCGCTCAATGAAGCGATCATCGAAGAGCACTCCAGACTTCAACCTGTGCGTGAAGCTGCAGACATCCTGCTTGACACAACCCGTCTGAGCCTGCATGAGCTCAGACGCCTGATTCGCCTCAAAGTTGCCGATGACTCCACTGAGATGCAGATCCACCTGCAATCATTTGGTTTTAAATATGGCCTTCCACAGGATGCCGCGCTTGTATTTGATGCCCGCTTCCTGCCAAACCCCAACTGGAACACCGAGCTGCGCACACTGACAGGCAAGGACCCTGCAGTTCATCGATTTCTCTCCTCAAATAACCACGCCAGGGAGCTGCAGCACAAAATCACCGATCTGCTGCAGTCCTGGATACCCAGCTTTCAGGAGGAGGGGCGCGCCTATTTGACGATTGCAATCGGCTGTACAGGTGGCCAGCACCGCTCGGTCTATCTTGTTGAAATGATAGGAAAGCAGTTAAAACAACTGGGGTATGATCCGGTGATTCAACATCGTGAACTGGAGGAGTGACCCATGAGCAACAGCGGCATTCTTGTAGTAACACACGCCCCGCTGGGCAATGCATTACTGCAGGTGGTTGCACACATTCTCGGTGCATCACCGGAATGTCTGAAAATCCTTGATGTTTCGCCTGCTGCGGAGCAGGAGAGCATTGTCGATGCAGGCATGCTGTTGCTCAAACAGCTGGATCAGCATGAAGGAGTCGTCATTCTCAGCGATTGCAAAGGTTCGACACCGGGGAACATCGCCGAGCAGCTTCACTCAATCACTTTCAACAGCAGTCTCGTCTACGGCCTCAACCTGCCGATGCTGCTGCGCGCTGTCAATTATTGCGGGCAATCCCACCACGCTGTAGCTCAGGCTGCTGTCGCTGGTGGAAAAAAAAGCATCATCGAGTCACAGATACGCCATGATTGAAAAACAGATTACCATCATCAATAAACTTGGCCTGCATGCCCGCGCCGCCGCCAAGCTCGTGGCAACCGCCAGCAGCTATCAAAGTGAAATCCACATCAGAAAAGAGGACCAGCGCGTCAATGGAAAAAGTATCATGGGCGTCATGATGCTGGCTGCAGGCATGGGGAGTGTGATCACGCTTCAGGCCCGGGGAGATGACGCCGGCATAGCACTCCACGCCCTGGAAAAGCTTATCAATGACCGTTTTTGTGAGTCAGAATAGGGCTGCCGCACTCCCCTTCCAATTCTGGACCAGGATAATGGCATGTTCTGGAAAGGGTGGTTCAAATATGCCGATCTGAATAATGATGAGGAACTACGCAATCCCATTGCTCCTGATGGAAACAAATGGGCAGCACCCGGCCTCTCCATGGAAACCTCCATCTCCAATAATTTCCGCCTGCAAGTCGGGGGTTTTGTGACATCGTCTCAAATTCCGGATGAAGGGAGTGATACTAGCGGCGGTGTCTTTGCCAACCTGACATCTACATTCTGACCCGGATATTCTAACGAGTTCAGACAAACAGGTTACTGCGCGGGGCGAATTGACCGTTCAGATACCTGAATATTCATCCGGAAACTATCCGTCAGCAATACAATACAATACAATCACACCTTTAAAATCATCCATCATCAATCAATAGAGAGAAACATGACGTACGAATTACCCGACCTCCCTTACGCACAGAATGCCCTTGAGCCCGTCATTTCAGAAGAGACCATCGGCTATCACTATGGCAAACACCACCAGACATATGTGACCAATCTGAACAACCTGGTACCCGGCACTGAATTTGAAGGCAAGTCGCTGGAAGAGATCATCATGAGCGCCTCCGCCGGCATCTTCAACAACGCCGCGCAGGTGTGGAACCATACCTTTTACTGGAACTGCCTGAGCCCCAATGGCGGCGGCGAGCCTTCAGGCACACTGGCTGAAGCGATCAACAGTACCTTTGGATCCTTTGACGAATTCAAAAAAGCATTCTCCACATCCGCAGCAACCAACTTCGGCTCCGGCTGGACCTGGCTGGTCAAAAACAGCGACGGCAGCATCGAGATCTTCAACACCTCGAACGCCGGCTCTCCGATGACCGATGGCAAGACCGCCCTGCTGACCGTTGACGTCTGGGAACACGCCTACTACGTCGACTACCGCAATGCGCGTCCAAAATATCTGGAAGAGATCTGGAAACTGATCAACTGGGACTTTGTCGCCGCTAACTTCGGCGGCTAATAATTTGCAGTTGGCAGGACTGTAGGGCGCAATAACCAACGGGCATTGCGCCGCATGGCTGGTGTAATGCGCTATCGCTTATTACACCCTACAAACTGCCAACTGCAAACTTTCCTTTCAGTCGTATTCCCTGTCTTTCCAGTTCCTGATCGCAGTAAAGACTGCCTCACCGTTTGACAGCTGTTTCTCCGCATACCTTTCTGCCGCCTGTTTGACTTGCTGCAGATGGCAGCGCAAAAAAGGATTGGTTGCCAACTCCTCTTTCAGTATCGATGGCACTGTCGCCAGCCCGGCTTCACGACTCGCCGTGTCACGTTGAACTCTTTGCTTGAGCGCCATGCTTTCCGGTTCGACCCATTGTGCAAAACCGAGATTGTCGAGGGTGTATTCGTGGGCGCAGTAAAGCCTGGTGTCAGGCGCAAGAGAGGCGATTTTGTGCAGTGACGCATAGAGTTGCGCATGGGTGCCGCTAAAGACCCGCCCACAGCCTGCGGCAAACAACGTGTCGCCGCAAAACAACACGCCTTCCCCCAGATAGGCAACATGCCCCTGCGTATGCCCCGGAACATCCAAAACATCAAACACGGCATCGATTCCCTGTAGTTCAATGCCCTCCCCCTCCCCGACCTTAACAGTCACTCCCTCGATGATTTCATTGCGCGGGCCATAGACAGAGATCTCAGGGTAGACCTCCGTCAACCTCTGAATTCCTCCGATATGATCCCAGTGTTTGTGGGTAATCAGGATTGCCGAAAGTCTCAGCCCATGTTTCTGCAGATGGCGTATTACAGGTGCAACATCTCCGGGATCAACAACAACAGCTAAATCATTAGCTGAACTGCTGAGACACCAGATATAGTTATCATCGAAAGCTGAAATAGGATCAATCTTCATAGTCAGTGTCAACCTCCCCCTTTATCAAAGGGGGATTGAGGGGGATTTATCTGCCGCATAAGAGTATTGAGCAGGCAGGCATCAACGATAAAGCGTCTCCGGATCAATAAGCGGGTCGCTATCGATCACCACCAGTCCTCCATCCACACGGTGGAAAAAGCAGCTCCGCCTTCCGGTATGGCAGGCCGGGCCGGTCTGATCGACCTTCAGCAGGATAGTGTCGCC
>JAUVEG010000071.1 GCA_030594925.1 Gammaproteobacteria bacterium | reverse complement strand
ATCGATGAGTATGGCATCGGCTTCGAGTGACCACAGATATTCATCGGTGACAGTTGCCAGTTTGTGACCGGGTATGTGGACCGGGTTGGTGATGCCGCACAGCGCCAGTGCACGTGACACCAGCTCTTCGTCAGTCAATACCATCAATGGACGCTGCCATAATTGATGGATGATCCTCAGATCAGAACGACTGTTCTGCCCCAGGGCTTTCAGCCTTTCCAGCTGCCGGTTGAAGTCGCTGACACTGCGTCTGGCGTGCTGCTCTGTTCCCAGCAGTTTTCCCAGCGCCAGGATATCACCGGCAATGGCCTGCAGGGTTTGCGGGTCGGATTCATAGACATGAATATGCTGTTTGCGCAGCCACTGCAGATCTCGAAAGCGTGCGCCGCCGCTCCACACAACCACCAGATCCGGCTGCAGCATGAGGATGCGTTCCCGGTCCAATCCCATGGCATCACCAACTTTGGGCAGGGTGGAAACCGAGGGTGGAAAGTCGCTGAAGTTGGATATACCCACCAGCCTGCTCTCGCCGCCAGCGAAATAGACGAGCTCTGTGGTATGCGGGGAGAGCGTAACAACGCGTCGCGCCGGTGCAGCCAGTGCAGCGCCTGTGGTCAATACCGCTATCAGGAGCAGCAAATACCCTGCAATAACGATAAGATTCCTGTGTAAATCAGATGACATTTGATTTACTAGCGAGACTAAGATCTCAGACTGACGAGACATGAAAAAGATTATTTCCTCTCGCCAAGACGCAAAGTCCGCCAAGAAAAACCTTTGCGAGCTTTGCGTCTTAGCGAGAGACTGATTATGTTGTTATTGAAAATCATGTAATCAACCTGAGGTACCCTGGCCAGTCAAATGCCGGTCCGGGATCCGTCTTGCGACCCGGTGCGATGTCACTGTGTCCGGCAATGCGCTCATTTGTGATTTCCGGGTAGTGCTGCATGATGGCCTTGCTGACCTGAACCAGACTCTGGTACTGCTCTTCCATATAGGAAACCTCATCGCTGCCCTCCAGTTCGATGCCGATGGAGAAGTCGTTGCAGTTCTGCTGTGCATCAAAACAGGAGTCTCCGGCATGCCAGGCGCGTTGCTCGAATGAGACGTATTGAACCACTTCGCCGTCACGCCGGATGAGGCAGTGTGCAGAGACTCGCAGTGCTGCAATCTCTTCAAAATAGGGGTGTGCGCCGGCGTCGAGGCGATTGTGAAACAGGTCATCGATCCAGTGACCGCCAAATTCCCCGGGCGGCAGGCTGATGTTGTGAATCACCAGCAGGTTGATCTCCGCCGCTTCAGGGCGCGCATCGAAATTTGGAGAGGGCGATATTGTGGCTTGCTGCAGCCAGCCGTCTATGATGTTCATCTGCTTGTTGGCATCCTTTTTTTCCGGGTTTTCAGTTTGTCATCTCGACGCAGGCCGTTCCTGTGCATCCTGCCCTCACGGCATTTGTACATCCATGTACGGCAGAGAGATCTTAATACTCAATACATCACTGTACTAGCGAGAGCAAGTCTCAGCTTGACGAGGCATGAAAAAATCATTTTCTCTCGCCAGGACGCCAAGACCGCAAAGGTTTTTCTTGGCGAACTTTGCGTCTTCGCCTGCATGGACGCAGGTGAGGGGCGTGAGCAGGACGCGGAAGCTTTGCGAGAGTTATTATTGGAATTTGACTCATTTGTAAAGATGTTGGTCACTCAAGGATTACTAGTTGAATCCACAGCATCAAGATTTCTCCCTGCGGTCGAAATGACATCTGTTCTGGCAAATGCGTATTAATTCACGGGACGTTTGAAAAATTACACTTCAACACTATAGCTGGCATACAATGACGGCTTATTCAATTCTTGGAGTTTATCATGACAGCAAAAATAACTGACTCGGGTCTCAAAATCGAGGAGTTGGAAGCGGGGCAGGGCGATGTGGCCGTGGCCATGAAAATGGTGACGGTGCACTATAGCGGGTATCTGGAGAATGGCACGAAGTTTGACTCCAGTGTCGATCGCAATGAACCTTTCCGTTTCGGCCTCGGCAAAGGGCAGGTCATTCGGGGCTGGGACGAGGGCGTTGCCGGCATGCAGGTCGGCGGCAAACGCAAGCTCACGATTCCCCCGCAGCTTGGATACGGGGCTGCAGGCGCCGGTGGCGTGATTCCACCCAATGCTACCCTGATTTTTGATGTGGAGCTGATTGCTGTTGATGATTGATCAACTCACATTGCCGCCCGTCGGGGAGATTCAACGCCAGGTTGCGGGGGCGATTGCAGAAGATGTAGGCGATGGTGACCTGACAGCTGCGCTGCTGCCTGATGAACTCGTGGCGCAGGCGCAGGTGATTGCCCGTGAGTCGGGTGTCATCTGCGGCCTCAGCTGGTTTGACGAGGTGTTCAGGCAGATTGACGCCGATGTCGTGATCCAGTGGCAAGTCGCTGATGGCGACAGGGTCAAGGAGAACCAGCAGCTCTGTTTGATCGAGGGGAGCGCACGGTCGCTGTTGACCGCGGAGCGTACGGCGCTCAATTTTCTGCAGAGCCTCTCCGGCACTGCAACAATGGCATCCCGTTATGCGCAGGCTGTTGCAGGCACCGGTGTCAGAATTCTAGATACGCGCAAAACCATTCCCGGTTTGCGCCTGGCGCAAAAATATGCGGTTCGCTGCGGCGGCGGTCATAATCACCGCATCGGATTGTATGACGCCATCCTCATCAAGGAGAATCATATTCAGGCAGTGGGTTCGATCGATGCCGTGCTCAAGCGCGCGCAGCAGGATTTTCCCGAGGTGGAGATCGAGATCGAGGTAGAGTCCCTGCAGGAGTTGCAGCAGGCGCTGGATGCCGGTGCAAAGCGGGTGCTGCTGGATAATTTTTCAATCGATGATCTGCATCGGGCCGTTGCCTTGAACCAGGGACATGCCAGGCTGGAGGTCTCCGGCGGCGTCACCATCGAGGGCATCCGTGAGCTAGCCGGGACCGGCGTCGATGATATCTCGGTTGGCGCGCTCACCAAGCATCTGCAGGCTTTCGATCTGTCGATGCTGTTTATCTCTTCCTGATACTCACTCCTCAACTCTTGCTCCCCGGCGTTTCTGCACAACATACTTATTGTTTTATCTGGTAATTACAATAATTGCATTGTATTCCTTGATAATTACAATTAGTATATTGTTTATATTGACTTGCTTGATCTGTAGCCATGAAAAACCTGACTGAACTTTCAGACAAGCTCCGTAAACAGCGCAAGAGCTTATCGATGAACCAAAAAGATATGCTGATGAAAATCGGTATGTCCCAGCAGCAGTACCAGCGGATTGAGGCTGGTGGGGACCTGCGTGTCTCAACCCTGATGCGCATTCTGGAAGGAGTGGGATTGGAGTTGGTGCTGGCGCCATCTGATCGAGTTGAGCAAATGCAGAGAGTGCTGAAGGTATCTGATCAATGGAATGACAACCAGGGAGGGGGTGAGTATAGGGGGAGTATAGCTGATCGAAGATCCTGGGGTTCTCTGCTCGACGATCTTGAGGATGAAGAATCATGAGTGTGGCTGAGCCATGGAGAGAGACAGTCGAAGCACTGCAGTTGAGTCTGCATGATCGGCGCATCGGTATCATCACGCACTATTCCGGTGGCAAGAATATCTTAACCTTCGACCCCGAGTATGCAGCTTTGCCGGAGGAAATCCGACCGATTATGACGTTGACACAACGTGTGGATCGGAAATATCTCGGACGTGCATTGCTCAATGCGCAGCGGCTGCCACCAGTCATTTCAAACCTGCTCCCGGAAGGTGCATTAAGAGAGTGGATGGTGGCGTCGCTAAAGATACACTCCAGCAATGAATTTCCTCTTCTGGCGTGGACGGGTAACAATTTGCCCGGTGCCATCATTGCTGCTCCAGTGCCTGTTGGGGAGATCCCCGAGTGGGCTTTATCGACCAGAGACCGGGTGGAAGCGGTACAGATTGATGTGCGAAATGCTGCACAGAAGTTTTCTCTGGCCGGCGTGCAAATGAAGTTTTCCACGATCAGAAAGGATGGGCGGTTTCATATCGGCGCGGTGATCGGAGGTGATAGCTGGATTATTAAAACGCCCTCAACGATTCACCGGAACGTACCGGAGAATGAGTACAGCGCCATGAGATTGGCGCAAGCGATTGGAGTGGAAATCCCCGAGATCGAGCTGATTGATCTGGACGTCCTGGATAACTTGCCGGATATTCAATTGCCGGGAGAGAGAATTGCCTACGCTATCCGTCGATTTGACCGTGGAGAGCAGGGACGCATCCATACGGAAGACTTTGCACAAATATTTGAGTTGTATGCTCACGACAAGTATGGAAAGAGAAACTATGAGCAAATTGCAGCCGCACTTTATCGTTATAGCGCCGATGGATTGGGTGATATACAGCAGATGGCGCGCCGATTGCTGACCAATATTTTACTGGCCAATGGGGATGCGCATCTCAAAAACTGGACAGTGATTTATGCTGATACCATTAATCCCCAACTGGCTCCAGCCTATGACATCGTCTCTACCTTGCCGTATGTAAAAGGTGAAACCGGTTTGGCGCTGAATCTTGGCAAACAGAAGAGATGGGACGTTATGAATATAGAGATTTTCAAAACCTGGGCTCAGCGTATCGGCGTCCCCTGGCCGGCCGTGAAAGTGCATCTGCTGGATGCGTTAGTCAAAGCACGTGATACCTGGCCCCAACTACTTCAAGAGTTACCGATGCGGGAGGCGCACAAGGATATTTTGAGAGTGCATTGGTCCAGGCTCTCTGCTGATTTCAGATTGTAGAAACGACGTAACGTTGCAAAAAAGGTTATCATACGTCCCAGACTGAGGACTCAGTCCTCACGACTTAGCACTCAGCACTCAGCATTCATCAACCATTGAATTTATCCCCGCATGTCACAACAATCTGAAGTTTCGGCAAGACGCACCTTTGCCATTATCTCCCACCCGGACGCGGGTAAAACCACAATCACCGAGAAGTTGCTGCTTTTCGGCGGTGCTATTCAGCTTGCGGGCAGTGTCAAGGGGCGCAAGGCCGCGCGTCACGCCACCTCTGACTGGATGGAGATGGAGCAGCAGCGTGGCATCTCGATCACCTCCTCGGTGATGCAGTTTCCCTACAGGGATGCTGTCGTGAATCTGCTGGACACTCCCGGCCACGCTGACTTTTCGGAAGATACCTATCGTACCCTGACGGCAGTCGATTCAGCGCTGATGGTGATCGATGTCGCCAAGGGCGTTGAGCAGCGCACCATCAAGCTGATGGAGGTGTGTCGCATGCGCACCACGCCGATTCTGACCTTCGTCAACAAACTTGACCGTGAAGGGCGCGACCCGATCGAGATCATGGATGAGATCGAAGATATTTTGAAGATCAAATGTTCGCCCGTAACCTGGCCAATTGGTATGGGAAAACGCTTTGTTGGAGTGTTCGATATGCGCACAGAGACAACGCATCTCTTCAGCGCGCGCCATGGCGGGAAAATCCAGACGGGTGATCTCATCCAGGGGCTGGATAATCCGCTGCTCGATGAGGCCATCGGCGACATGGCGGAAGAGCTGCGTGAAGAGATCGAACTGGTGCGCGGCGCCAGCCATGAACTGGATCTGGAGGCTTATCTGAAGGGCGAATTGACGCCAGTGTTTTTTGGCTCGGCGATCAACAACTTTGGCGTCAAAGAGCTGCTGGATGCTTTTGTCGAATATGCTCCACCGCCACAGCCGCGTCAGGCCGGAAAACGCGAAGTCAAACCCGAAGATGAAAAATTCAGCGGTTTTATCTTCAAGATACAGGCAAACATGGATCCCTCACATCGTGACCGTATTGCATTTCTACGTGTCGTTTCCGGGAGTTACCGCAAGGCGATGAAGATGAAGCATGTGCGTATCGGCAAAACCATACAGGTCAATAATGCGCTCACCTTCCAGGCTGGAGAACGTACACAGGTGGAAGAGGCCTTTCCGGGAGACATTATCGGGCTGCACAACCATGGAACCATTCAGATCGGTGATACCTTCACAGAAGGCGAGGAGCTGAAATTTGAAGGCATTCCCTATTTTGCACCGGAATTGTTCAGACGCGTGGTGCTGAAGAATCCACTCAAAATGAAGCAGCTGCAAAAGGGGGTTTTACAGTTGTGTGAGGAGGGGGCAACCCAGGTGTTCCGGCCGTTGAAAAATAACGACATGATTCTCGGCGCCATCGGAGTGCTGCAGTTTGAAGTTGCAGTGCATCGTCTTAAGGGGGAATATAGTGCAGATGCAATTGTCGAGGCTATATCGATTGCGACTGCCCGCTGGATCGAGTGTGATGATGTAAAGATGCTTGAGCAGTTCAAAATCAAAAATCATGACAACCTGGCGCTCGATGGGGATGAGCAACTGGTCTACCTGGCGCCTACGCGCGTCAATCTGAGCCTGGCGGAAGAGCGCTGGCCGGAAGTGCGTTTTCTCGCGTCGAGGGAGTTGTGAGCGAAACTCTGTATGAATCGAAGGGATGGGGGTTCGGGGGAAGGGAGGAACAGATGCTCGTTGTCACCCGTCGAGAGCTAACTCTTCCCCCGTAGACAAACTTGTAAGGAAGTGCTGATTGAAGAGCGTAGCGATTCAATCAGTGCTTTCAAAGCAAAAAAAAGCGCGGCAGAAGCTGCCGCGCCAAATAATAACCACCAAAGGAGAATGGAGGAATATATTCTGAATAAAGGAGGAGAAATTCAGAACATG
>JAUVEG010000218.1 GCA_030594925.1 Gammaproteobacteria bacterium | reverse complement strand
AGCAGGCAATCTTCAGTATACTTACCTGTTGCGTTTACGCGCCCTGCTAACAGACTGCTTCTTTCCCAAATTCATGCCTGCACCCATAACAGTGAAACAGCGCCTTCGATATGACGATATTCGTCATGCCTGCTCGGATATCTCATTTACCCGCGGACGCCGCTATTTCGAAGAGGGACTGGTTCTCTCCCTGGAAATCGATGAGGAGTCCGACAACTTCGTCCATTTTCACACCAGCATCAAGGGGCGCATGAGCACCCCCTACAAGCAAAATATAAAGCTGGATTTTTCCACCGGCAGAGACGCACCTGACATCGATGGCAGTTGTAGCTGCCCCATGCACTACAACTGCAAACACGTTGCTGCAGCCTGTCTGAAATATTTGCAGGAGGGCGGGGAAACCCATAATGACCCGACTGTCGAGGAGTGTTTAGAGTGGCTGGAGAAGCTTCAGCAGCAGAGCGGAGAGCTGCCTGAGAGTGATCAAAAGGGAAGTTTTCTCGCCTATGTGCTGACTCCTTCTGCAGAGAGTCCGGAGATATCAATACACCTGGTTGTTACCAGTAACAAAAAATCAGGAGGGCTTAACCGGGGTAAAGAGATTCTTCTACGCACTGTTTTTCTTGGTTATTCACGCCCCGACTATCTCTCGGCTGAAGATGAAGAGCTCATACGGCTGTTAAAAGTTGCCGTAAGCAACTATCACGGCCAACCCCTGATCAGCGGAAGCATGGGTCACATGACACTGCAGGCGATGCTCTCGACCGGGCGCTGTTTCTGGAAAAATCTTGAGAATGACGCGCTGATCCAGGGTGAAGAGCGGCAGCTGGAGATCGAATGGAACAGCAACGACCAACAGGAGTATCAGCTTGATGTGCAGGTAACGCCCCGGGGAGTTGTCGTATTGAGTGAACCGCTACTCTATATCGATCCAGCAGAACACAAGGCGGGAGCATTGCAGTCTCCTGATTTCGACGCGAAACAACTGAAGCTGCTGCTGCAGGCGCCTCCAGTTCCGCAGGAGCATGTCGATGAATTCAGCAAAAAAATGGTTATCGATCTCCCGCAGATCAAACTGCCTCCACCGACACCTGTCAAGAGCAGGGATATCAGGGGTATCGAACCAATCCCGCTGTTGACCCTCTATGCAGACGAGGTCAACGGTTACACCACCCACATGATGGTGGTGCGATTCATCTATGATGAGATAGAAATCTCCCCGCTGCTCGAAGACGAGCATGTCGTTATCAATGCTAAAAAGGAGATCATCCGTCTGACACGTTCACTGGAGTCTGAACAGAAAGCTATACGTCAACTCTCCGGGCTTGAATCCAGACCCTCCAGAGAGTTGAGTGTCGATGGCCTGGCGCTCTACTTTGACGAGAAATCGGTGATGGAGGGCGCCGCAAAATGGCATCATTTCATCGAGGAAGAGATTCCTCGTCTGCAGAGCCTGGGATGGCGGATCATTCAGGAGGAGAGCTTTCAATTCAACTTTCACGACGCTGAAGAGTGGCATGCGGGAATCGAGGAGAAGAGCCAGAACAACTGGTTCGAACTCAGCTTCGACATCAGTGTCGACGGCAATGTCATCCCGTTGCTGCCGCTGATCACGCAGATACTGCAAACCTATGACATGGATGATCTTCCTCAAACACTGACGGTTTCACTCGGTGACAACGACTATCTGAAGCTACCTTCAAGAACGATCAAGCCGGTTCTGAAAACGCTGCATGAACTCTATGACAGCACCTCCAAAAGCAGTGATGAAAAACTGCGTCTCTCACTGTTTGACGCCGCACAGATTGCGGATCTCGAGAGCGACGGCCTGTTTGCAATCAAGGGAGGCCAGGCGCTGCGTGCGCTGGGACGCAAGCTGCGTAACTTCGAGGGGATTGCAGAGGTCGATCCGCCGGCAACGCTGCAGGCGGAGTTGCGCAACTATCAGCAGCAGGGACTCAACTGGCTGCAGTTTTTACGTGAATTCAATCTCGGCGGTGTCCTGGCCGACGACATGGGACTGGGCAAAACCATCCAGACGCTGGCGCATCTGCTGGTCGAGAAGAGAAGCGGGCGTATGCAATCCCCCTGCCTGATTGTCGCCCCCACCAGCCTGATGGGGAACTGGCGCAGGGAGGCGCAACGTTTTACTCCTGATCTCAGTGTCGTGATTCTACAGGGCAGCGAACGTCACCGGCATTTTGACAGCATCGGCGAGTATGACCTGGTGCTCACCACCTACCCGCTGCTCTCGAGAGACACCGAAGTTCTACAGCAGCACGACTACCACTACCTGATCCTGGACGAGGCGCAGACCATCAAAAACCCGCGCGCCAAGGCAGCCCGCCTGGTGCGCACTTTAAAAGCAAATCACCGCCTGTGTCTGACAGGCACGCCGATGGAGAATCATCTGGGCGAACTGTGGGCGCTGTTTGATTTTCTAATGCCCGGTTTTCTCGGCAACTTTCAGTTTTTCAATCGACACTATCGTACTTCGATCGAAAAACATGGCGACAATGACAAACGCCGTATGCTCTCAAAACGCGTCAAACCCTTCATGCTGAGACGCACCAAGGGGGAGGTTGCCAAGGAGCTGCCGCCGAAAACCGAGATGATTCGTTCCATTCCATTGGGAAAACAGCAGGCGGTTCTGTATGAGAGCATTCGTCTCAGTATGGAGCAGAAGGTGCGCCAGACCATCAAGAGCAAGGGACTGGCGCGCAGCCACATCACCATCCTCGATGCGCTGCTGAAGCTGCGCCAGTGCTGCTGCGACCCCTCGCTGCTCTCTCTCGAACAGGCAAAACAGGTGAAGGAGTCGGCCAAGCTCGAACTGCTGATGGATCTGCTGCCTGAACTGCTTGAAGAGGGACGCCGCATCCTGCTCTTTTCCCAATTCACTTCCATGCTGGCGGTCATCGAGAAGCAGCTGAAGAAGAGAAAAATCAGCTACGCCAAACTCACCGGACAGACGCGCAAACGCGACGAGGTGATAGATCGCTTTACAGCAGGAGAGGTGGATCTGTTCCTCATCAGCCTCAAGGCCGGCGGCATCGGACTCAACCTGACAGCGGCTGACACGGTCATTCTCTACGACCCGTGGTGGAACCCGGCAGTCGAAGCCCAGGCGATGGATCGTGCGCACCGCATCGGCCAGGAGAACCCGGTGTTCGTCTACAAGCTCATCACCGAGAATACCGTCGAGGAGAAGATCCTCGCCATGCAGGAGAGAAAGCGTTCACTGGCGGAAGGCATCTATGATGAGAACAAACAGGAGGGGCAATGGAAACTCTCCGCCGATGAACTCAGCGAGTTGTTTACACGCCCGGCGGAATGATGAGGACTGAGTAGTGAGGGATGAGGACTGAGTAGTGAGTAGTGACGCTGCAGCCTGCGACTGTTATATCTGTGTTCACCTGTGGTTAATTTTTTTCTCTTTTGCATACTCCCGCACCCGTCGGAGAAAAGCCCTGCACTGCTGTGGCTGCTCGAATTTCCACTCATCGATGAGTGGCAGCAGCGGAAACTGCTCCATCAACATCCCTGCAAACAGGCCTGCGCCAACGGATATCTGCTGCAGACCCTCTTCATCAAAGCAGGGGGTATCATCGATGCCGCAGCTTGGTGAACGGGATTTGAAGACAAA
>JAUVEG010000091.1 GCA_030594925.1 Gammaproteobacteria bacterium | reverse complement strand
GATGTATTCACGGCGTTTTCCGGAAGATATACCTGGAAACAGTGACGAATTAGCAGGTACTGAATAGTTACCGGACTTTTTTAAACATCATGATTAATCAACCACTACACACAACTTAAAGGAGAAATTTATGGGGCTATTTGATTTTGCATCCGACCTTGGAAAAAAACTTTTTGGTGATGACGACGATCCTGCCGAGGTAATTCAAAAACACATCGAGGAGGACAATCCCGGGGTGGAGAATCTGCACGTTGAGGTTGAAGACGGTGTCGCCACAGTTTCAGGAGAGGCGAAGGACCAGTCTGCATTTGAAAAGGCCGTTTTGATGGCCGGCAACATCTTCGGCATCAAGGAGGTCAAGGCAGATGAACTGAAACCTGAAGAGATTGAAACTATTGAGGAAGTAGAGTTTTACACCATCGAGAAGGGAGATACCCTGTGGGCCATCGCAAAAAAACATCTTGGCGACGGCAACAAATACAACGATATCTTTGTGGCAAATCGTGAAGTAATCAAGGATCCTGACCTGATCTATCCGGGACAGAAAATCCGCATTCCGCTGGCATAAAGAAAGTTGGCAGTTGGCAGTCGGCAGTTGGCAGTTGGCAGAACTCTAATCGAGTCATCCCCACTGCAAGCTTTTGTTGCTGAAATCACTCCGTAGGGTGTAATAAGCGATAGCGCATTACACCAATTCATGCGGCGCAATGCCCGTTGGTTATTGCGCCCTACGACTGCAAACTTTGCATAAAAAACCGGAGCATCTGCTCCGGTTTTTTATGCTTCAAATCTGATCAGGAACAATCAGAGGATATAAGCGCGCTCATCGTGTTGAGAGATATCGAGGCCTTCTGTCTCCTCCTCCTCGGTCACACGCAAACCGATCAGCAGATCGAGCACTTTCAGGATGATGAAAGTCACCACGGCTGTGTAGACAACAACAACACCGATGCCATAAGCCTGCGTCATCACCTGGCTGGAAATACTGTCATTGCCGTCACCGAAACCTGCGCCGCCGAGTGAGGTCGCACAGAAGACACCGGTCAGCAAAGCACCGATGATGCCGCCGACACCGTGGACGCTAAAGGCATCCAGCGAATCGTCAAAACCCAGAGCAGGCTTGATCTTTACCGCCGCGATGAAACAACCAAGTCCGGAAGCCGCGCCGATCGCCAAAGCGCCCATGGGGCCAACAAATCCTGCAGCCGGCGTAATTGCGACAAGACCCGCCACCCCGCCGGACGCGATACCCAGTACGCTCGGCTTGCCGTGGGTAATCCACTCTGCCAGCATCCACACAACTGCAGCCATCGCAGCAGCAATCTGGGTAACAGCCATTGCCATGCCGGCAGTACCATCTGCAGCCAGCGCACTGCCTGCATTGAAACCGAACCAGCCAACCCACAGCATAGCTGCGCCAACGATGGTAAACATCAGGTTGTGCGGAGGCATTGGCGTCTTCTGGTAACCTTTGCGCTTGCCGACAACGATTGCAGCAACCAGACCGGCGACTCCAGCGTTGATATGCACCACGGTGCCACCTGCGAAATCGAGGATCCCCGCGTCGAGCAGAAACCCGCCGTCACCCCATACCCAGTGGGTAATAGGCGCATAAATGATAGTCACCCAGATCACCATGAAGATCAGCATCGCAGAGAACTTCATACGCTCGGCAAAGGCGCCGACAATCAGCGCGGGAGTAATGATGGCGAATGTCATCTGAAAGGTCATGAAGACAGACTCGGGAATCGTGCCGCTCATACTGTCAACGGTCAAACCGGAGAGAAACAGTTTGTCGAGGCCTCCCCAGTAGGCTCCCTCACCGCCAAAGGCGATACTGTAGCCGTAAAGCGCCCAGATAACAGTCATAACAGCAGTGATGGCAAAACACTGCATCATCACCGACAGGCCATTTTTTGCGCGCGTCATACCGGCGTAGAAGAGGCTCAGGCCGGGAATGGTCATAAACAGCACCAGCGCGGTTGCCATCAGCATCCACGCGGTATCTCCGCTGTTGAGCACCGCATCTTCAGCGAAAGCAATAGACGGAAGGATCGCAGCAGCCATAGTCGATGCCCCTGCAATCACTTTATTGGATAGTTTTAATTTACTCATCGATAGGTCTCCTGTGATTTCAGAGTGCATCCGAGCCGGTTTCACCGGTGCGGATACGCACAACATGCTGGATATCAGAAACAAAAATCTTGCCGTCGCCAATCTTGCCGGTTTGCGCCGCCTTGGTGATGGCCTCGATGACCTGATCAAGGATATCGGCAGAAACCGCTGCTTCAATCTTCACCTTCGGCAGGAAATCCACCACATATTCTGCACCTCGATACAATTCGGTGTGCCCCTTCTGCCGGCCAAAGCCTTTTACTTCGGTTACTGTAATACCGGAGAGACCGATATCCCCCAGTGCTTCGCGTACATCATCCAGCTTAAACGGCTTGATGATGGCTGTTATCATTTTCATTGCTAGCTACTCCAGTCAATGTGAAAAGTTATTTTCGCCGGTTTTCCGGCCTGCAGTTACCTCAGAAGCAATTAGCGTGCCAATTCTTGAAATAAATGAGAAAATGCTTAACCACAGATGAACACGGATAAACACAGATTAAAAAAGAAAAATATCTGCGTGCATCTGTGGTTAAAAAAAGGCATTGACCTCAATGGTGCGCACTCTATTGGTGCGCTATTGAATGTAGAGAGAATAATCTTTAGGATTCAACTATGAAAATGACTTCAATCCTTCTGCCTCTGTTCATACTGCTCAGCCTGATAGGCTGCGATCGAGTGGAGCCCCCTGTCAGACTCCATGGCAAGACCATGGGAACCACCTGGTCGCTGACTATCCCGAATCTCCCGACAGGGACCCGAAGCGGACAACTGCAGCTGCAAATCGAGAGCTCGCTGGAAAACATCAATGCACTGATGTCCACCTGGCGCGCAGATTCGGAGATCAGTCGCTTTAATAGCTCTACCTCAACAGAGTGGTTCGACATCTCCCCGCAAACACATTCACTACTGCAGAAGGCAACGCGGATTTATCAACAATCAGGCGGAGCTTTCGATCCCACGGTATCGCCTCTGGTCGAACTTTGGGGATTTGGACACACCCTCCCCCAACAGGGGATTCCTGATGATTTGCAGATCAAATCAATACTGCAGCACACCGGCCTTGAGAAGTTGCTGCTGGATGATTCAGCAATACGCATGCGTAAAAGCATCCCGCAACTCCAGCTTGACCTCTCTGCAATTGCCAAAGGCTATGCAGTAGATGAAGTTGCGCGGCTTGTTTCAGCGCAGGGCATAGAGAATTACCTGGTAGAGATTGGTGGTGAAATGCGCATTTCCGGGAATAATCCAAAAGCAGAACCATGGAGAGTTGCGATCGAATATCCTCACATCGAAAAACTGCGCTCGGCAGCTGTCATATTGAGCGTGACCGATGCCGCCGTTGCCACCTCCGGCGATTATCGTAATTTTGTCGAGATTGATGGCAAACGCTATTCACATATTATTGATCCGCTCACAGGCAGACCGGTGACGCATAATCCCGCCTCCGTGACAGTGATTACCACGGATTGCCTCTCGGCAGATGCCTGGGCAACCGCCTTTAGCGTGATTGGCTCACGCAAGGGAGTGGAACTTGCCAACTCACTGCAAATGGCAGCGATGTTCATCGAGGGTGATGATGATAAACTCACAACGATAAGCAGCGACAAGATGATGAAATATATAACAAATACCCCTTCAGAGCCGTAAATTTCAGGATCCGGGAGAGAGTAAATTTTCAGAAATTTTCTTGATGTTATGCAGTAACTCTGGTATAAATTCGCCTCTTCGCGCACCGGGGTAGAAATTCAGACTCCCCAGGTGTATTGAAACCGAATTCTGATTGAGGCTAGAACCATGTCAAAAGTTTGCCAGGTAACCGGTAAACGTCCTGTTTCCGGAAACAATGTTTCCCATGCACACAACAAAACCAAAAGACGTTTTCTGCCAAATCTGCACAAGCACCGTTTCTGGGTGCAGAGCGAAAAACGCTGGGTGCGCCTGCGCGTCTCCGCCAATGGAATGCGTATTATCGATAAAAACGGCATCGACGCGGTTCTGACCGACATGCGTGCGCGTGGCGAGAAAATCTAGGAGATATTCTGATGGCAAAATCAATTCGTGAAAAAATCCGCCTGGTATCCAGTGCTAAAACAGGACACTTCTATACCACAACCAAAAACAAGCGCAACATGTCCGGAAAGATGGAGATCAAAAAATATGATCCCGTCGTCCGCAAGCACGTAATGTACAAAGAGGCCAAGATCAAATAACCCTGATCTTTCCCGCTTGATAGAGAACCCGCCTCGCCCGGCGGGTTTTTTTTGCACAGTCATAGAGTGAATGTTTAACCACAGATGAACACGGATGCACACAGATATTTTTACATTGGCTCTGTCTGCGTTAACTGTTGGTCAGTAGAATCTTCACGACCACCTGTCTGACAACTTTTTCACGGCCAGAAGACCGCTCCAACAGGAAGCGCTGACACAAAACACAGGAGTACTCAATCTGGCCACGATTGAAAAGAGACGCAAACCAGCCCGATGCTCATGCCAGCATTTAACGCAGGCAGCGCCTTAACATTCGATAATCTAATCTGTGTTTACCTGTGTGAATCTGTGGTGAAAATATTTTTGATTGATCTTTCAAACCAACAAAATATCCCCTTCCCTCTTGACCTTTCTGTTTTAGCCCCTATTATTAGCACTCGAATTTGATGAGTGCTAACAGCGCTCTGTTTTAGAAATCCATCAGGAGATGTAAATCCATGAGCATTCGTCCTTTGCATGACCGTGTGGTAGTACGCCGCATGGAAGAAGAACGCACCAGCGCCGGCGGCATCGTACTGCCCGACAGCGCAACCGAGAAACCCATCGAAGGCGAAGTACTGGCCATCGGTCGCGGTACTATTCTGGACAACGGTGAAGTCCGTCCTCTTGACGTCAAGGTTGGCGACAAGGTGCTGTTTGGCAAATATGCCGGCACCGAAGTCAAAGTTGACGGTGAAGATGTCCTCGTAATGAAAGAAGATGACATCATGGGTGTCATCGAAGGTTAATTTGCTGTAACTATTCAGCTCATTCTGGGTCGTCACGGCTATCGGACATATCTTCCAGAAAACGTCGTGAATACATCCATGTAGACTCGTGTCGGCATCCATGCCTCCAACGTTTCTTCCAGATACACCCAATAGCCGTGTCTGTTTTGTGCGTTATTGAAAATACTGGATAGTTACAATTTGCTTTATTTGAATAATTCAGGAAATTATTGATCATGACTGCTAAAGAAGTCCATTTTGCTGATGACGCCCGCCATAAAATGCTGGCCGGCGTCAACATCCTCGCCAATGCGGTGAAGGTAACCCTCGGTCCCAAGGGCCGCAACGTTGTACTGGAAAAGAGCTTCGGCGCTCCCACCATCACCAAAGACGGTGTCTCTGTCGCCAAGGAGATCGAACTCTCTGACCGCTTCGAAAATATGGGCGCCCAGATGGTGAAAGAGGTTGCATCACAAACCTCCGATATCGCCGGCGACGGCACCACCACTGCAACCGTTCTGGCCCAGGCGATGGTTCGCGAAGGCCTCAAGGCTGTTGCTGCCGGCATGAATCCGATGGATCTCAAGCGCGGTATCGACCAGGCGACCACTGCTGCAATCGAAGAGCTGAAAAACATCTCCAGACCCTGCCAGGACAACAATGAGATTGCCCAGGTTGGGTCTATCTCCGCCAACTCCGACCCCAGCATCGGCGACATCATCGCAGATGCCATGGAGAAAGTCGGCAAAGAGGGCGTTATCACCGTTGAAGAGGGCTCCGCCCTGCAGAATGAGCTGGATGTCGTCGAAGGCATGCAGTTTGACCGCGGCTACCTCTCCCCCTACTTCATCAATAACCAGGAGGGACAGAATGTCGACCTGGAAGAGCCCCTGGT
>JAUVEG010000164.1 GCA_030594925.1 Gammaproteobacteria bacterium | reverse complement strand
TCATCTGCGAGCTGCGAGAATGGAATGGATGCGCCTTTGCATCCGGTGGCGGCCATGAGATCCTCGTCTCCTTCGATACGAAGCGCCCAGGCTTTTGCAAGTCTCCTCAACTTGAATGTTTTGGTGATGGCCTTGTTTTTGGTGCGAATAATTGCGCGGAATGTCCCCGCCGGGGTCTTGGTAATAGTAGCCATTTCAGTAACTCCAGAGCATGAAAAAAAGTTGCTGTTACGTTTTTGTTACGTTTCAGCCTTTTTAGCGTGTCTCAAGTGTTACGTTGTTACCTGAATTCCTCCATGAATTCAGGGTGTTACATGGAGCCGGCGAGAGGAGTCGAACCCCCGACAAGCTGATTACAAGTCAGCTGCTCTACCAACTGAGCTACACCGGCGTAGCACTGCGTCAGAATTATATTATCTGGACAGCGTACAGAAGAGGCGCATTATATTAAGTTCGCCTGAAACAAGCAATGCTCCGGCAGGATTTTTCTCTGCTACCCTCTTTGCAGGCGCGTTGTCACACTTCAACCGCTGAAAAAATGTGGCACAAAATGCGTTGTGAAGCGGTGAGGAGATGGTCAGCCTTTTTTATTATCCGGTTTAGCATCTATTCGCACGTAGCGGGCAATTCCGCGGAAAACCAGGTCTGAAATCCGCGTTGAAGGATGTTCCAGCAGATGAGAGATCATTGCAGCATTCCCCCCCGTCATGATCAATCGCTGCAGCGGGGACCCCGAGCGCATAACGCTGTCAATGATCGCGGCAATTGCATTGGCACAGCCGTTGAGGATACATTCCGGCGTTGACTTCCCGAGCAGTCCCGGATTGCCATCGAACAGTATGAAATCGGGAATGGCAGTACCATGCCTCAAACTGGAGAGCATCATCTCAAAACCGGGAATGATCAAGCCACCCTGATGAATCCCGTTTGCATCCATCACATCAATAGTCACTGCACTACCACAGTCAACAACACACAGCGGCAGCCGGCTCATTGCCCGTGCTCCGATCAACCCCAGCCATCTGTCGACACCAAGATTCTCCACCTGCTGATAGGCATTGGTGACGCCATATGCCTTACGCTGCGACTGAAGAAGAGTGGGGGTGATATTCCAGTGAGACTCAAACCACCGGGAGAGTTTCTGTTGTGACTCGGCACCTGCAACATTCGCAATATAGACCGGGAGAGGAGAGATGCGCTGCCATTCGGCTGCCGCCGCCCCTGGCAGATCATCAGCAACAGGGCTGTTTTTTGGAGAGGATATCTTTTCGCCGGAATAGATCGCCCAACTCAGGCGGCTATTGCCGAGATCGATCATCAACGCCCTGTCTGTCACCTCAGGTTTCATGCAGGTTGAACTCTACGCAGGCTGACTTCACCGGATTGAAAACGGCAAACCTTGCCGCCAACCTTGAGCAACAGAGAGCCGTCATCAGCAATCCCCTTATGAATACCGCGTATCTTTCTGTGGGGATGAAACAGAATCACCTGCTCCCCATGGAAAAGATCATACTGCCGCCATCTGGGTACAAAAGGAGCAAGTTGATGGCGCTGAAACAACTCCATTGCTTCAAGCATCTCCCCGAGCAGTCGTGCTGCGAATTGATTGCGCAAAATGGCCTTGTCACCCTGCCGCTGTAAATCTGTCCATGGCTGATCAATCTGCCGTGAGGCATGCGCAGGCAGATGAAGATTCACGCCAATGCCAATCACGGCATCCACCGGGCCATCGGCTGCTCCCTGTACATCGACCAGGATACCGGCAATTTTCTTGCCATCAACCAGAACGTCATTGGGCCATTTCAGGGCAACATTTGCGGTCTGCTCAGACAACACACTGGCGAGAACCGTCCCTACAGCGATGCTGATTCCACCAATCTCCGTCATGGAGCGTTCAAAACGCCAATAGAGCGAGAGATAGAGGTTGCACCCAAATGGTGAAATCCAGCCTCTTCCACGACGACCGCGGCCTGCGGATTGATATTCACTCAGACAGACACTGCCGGAATCTATCCCCTGCAGCATCTGCTTCTTGAGATGGCTGTTTGTCGAATCAACACTGATATGAATTTGCAGTTGGCTCAACATCTTGTGTTGCTGCCCGGAGAGCGCTTCGGTGATCTGGTCGGCATTCAGCAACTCAAGAGAGTCGGCAAGCCGGTATCCTCTGCCGCGGACAGCATGGATATCCAGATGATAGTTACTGCGCAGCGATTGAATCTGCTTCCAGATAGCAGTGCGGCTGAGTCCTAACAGCTGCGCCAACTCTTCACCGGAGTGAAAACTGCCGTCAGAGAGCTGCTCCAGCAGCTGGCGTTGATGTGAATCACTCATCTTGTGCCAGCCATTTTAGACGCCTTTGTTGCTCTGGAAAACTCTTCGACGCATGCTTGATCCAGAGGTCACAGGTGTCTGATTCGGCCAACTGCGGCATAAAGTCAAACTCCATGAACTCATCACGGCGAAAAGCATGAATTGTTGCCGCCTTATCTTGTGGCAACCGAGCAATGCGCTGTTCGATACTCTTATGCGTCACTTTCAAGCCATCAAGCGCAATGATGACATCACCCGCAATCAGACCGGATAGCTCAGCAGCCCCTGCAGATGTCACAGAGAGCAGTTCTACTCCTGCTGGATGGTGAGCAGTTCTTCCCCCCAGAACCGGTACAGCCTGGCTCTTCTCAGGCTCGCAATTATAGACCTTGCCAGTATCCTCGATCTTTTTTGCAGCACGCAGCTGATAGCCGATGCCAATCTGCGCGAACCAGCTCTCCAACGGGAGTTCTTCTACACCGTAGACATAGTTGTTAAAAAAGAGAGAGAGCGGCTCGCCCAGCAGCTCTTCTGCAAGGCGCTGAATATCACCCTCATCGACTCCCTCGCCTGTTTTTCCATGACGCTGCCATAACAGGCGCATCAAATCATCGAGTGAAACACGATCTTCACTGCATTGACGCAGCGTTATGTCCAGCCCGAAAGCAATCAGCGAGCCTTTAGCATAGTAGCTGATAATAGCGTTGGATGAGTTCTCATCCTGCTTGTAGAATTTTGTCCAGGCATCGAAACTTGAATCAGCGACAGATTGCCGGTGTCTACCTTTGCTGCGCATCACACGCGTGATGGTATGCGTCATCAGCTCCAGCCATGATTTAAGTGGAATAATACTGCTGCGCAGCAGCGCCAGGTCATCGTAATAGGAGGTAATCCCTTCGAAAGCCCACAACAAGGATGTGTATGCCTCCTGATCAAGTAGCGACTCTTTAAGCTTCAGTGGCTGGATGCGTTTCACATTCCACAGGTGAAAATATTCATGGCTGCAGAGCCCGAGAAAGCGCCTGTATCCATCAGATGGCTCTTTCCCTTCATCAACCGGCAGGTCATCACGTTTGCAAATCAGACTGGTTGAATCACGGTGTTCAAGACCACCGTAGTCATCACCCACCGCTGTGACAAGAAACAGGTATTGCTGCAGCGGAAGCTCGCCGAAAAGCTGCGCATGCGTTCCGCAGATTTTGACCAGGTCATCACACAGACGCTTGAAATCACAATGATGTTTGCCATAGATAGCGATACGGTGCTGAATCCCGTCAACAGCAAACTCAGCGGTTGAGAGATCCGCGATTTCGACAGGATAGTCGATCAGGCTTTCATAATCCTGTGCCTGATATTGCCCATACCCCTTATCATCAACAGCGAGAGCAGATAGTGTCGTCGCCACCTGCCAGTTGGCGCATGCATCAGCGCCTGGCTTCAATATTTCGACACGATGAGGCAGACGCCGCATCTCTTCGACACAGAGATAGAGAGAAGCACCATTGAAAAAAGCATGGGTATTATCGGCATGCGCACCACGAACAGAGAGGTCATTGGCATAGACGATGTAATCTACGCGGATCTCCTCTTCATCAGCGGCGATGTGCCAGCTGTGCTTGTCAATTTTCTCGATCTGGAGATTACAGCCAGTGGAGTCAGTCGCGCGCATTTCAACAATATGCCGGGAAAAATCCCTGATCATGTAGCTGCCGGGTATCCACGCCGGCAGTCTCAGCGTCACTCCTTCTGCTCCGGAGTTGACAGCGAGCTGAACATGGATCTCCCGTTTTGTTGGATCGGGAATAGAGACAATGTATTTTGGAGACATGATTCCTTGTTTAATAACTTCGTGCAGAGAAGTCGTAGGGCGTAATAAGCGACAGCGCATTACGCCGCATGATGAAGGTGCAATGCGCTGTCGCATATTGCACCCTACAGGTTCAAGTAAAGCACAGTGTTATTGAGAAATTACGATGCCACATGATATTACAATATTCAATAAGCAAAAAAAATCCCTGAACGCAATACGTACAGGGATTTTCAAAATAAAGCCTGGCAGTGTCCTACTCTCACATGGGGAGACCCCACACTACCAT
>JAUVEG010000138.1 GCA_030594925.1 Gammaproteobacteria bacterium | reverse complement strand
ATAGCAAAGCACAGTTGGCAGTTGGCAAAATACTGGATCATTGTCCAGGGCAAGCTGTTTTTACTGCAAACTGCACACTGACGACTGCAAACTTTCTACAATACTGATTAACGTCTTCCGCCGCCACCTCTTCCACCGCCGCCTCTGCTGCCACCTCCACCGCCACTCCTGCTTCGACCTCCACTACTGCGGTTTTTACTGCTGCTGGTAGCGCGTCTGTTGCCGCTTGAACGTGTTTTTTGAGAACGGTTGAGGTTGCTATTGACTGAACCAGCGCTTTTCTTGTGCTTGCTGGAAGCATACTTCTTGGAACTCTTTTTGCTTGCGGCAGGTTTTGCTTTGGGAGCCGATTTTGGCCTGGCTTTAGATGCCTCATTTGGTTTGGTCTTGGCAGACGCTTTTGGCTTGGCCTTGTCTGCAGTCTTAGGCTTTTGCTTTTGCTGTTGAGGCTTACCAACCGCGGCTTTGCCCTTGTTATCTTTCAACGCGCCTGCCCCCGCCTTGCGGTCCTTGCCCGCGGCGCCTGCCTTACGATCTTTCAGACCATCTTTTGATGCTGCCTGTCCCTTGCGATCCTTCAGTCCAGCGGCTCCCGCTTCACGACTTTTCACCACCTTTCTATCTTTCGCATCAACTTTGCCGCCTTTACTCTTCTTCCAGCCATCTTTGCCGGCGCTCTTTGACCAGTTTTTACCATCGCGTTTGTAGACGCCGCCATCTTTTCCGACAAAAAGGTTATTCTTCCCTCTGGCACCCTTTCCACCCACACCTCTTGTCCCGGCAATTGTCTTGCCTCCGCGTGAACGCTGGCCCGCCTTTGCCCAGTTGCCGCTTTTTGCAGTGACCGATTTCCCCCAGGATCCATAGGGCGTCTTCACTTTCGCCTTTGCAGTGCGACGGTTTGTATAGGGATTATAGGAGGAGCGCGCCAACGCACTTCCATAAGGGCCTCTGGCATAGCCGCCACGGTAGTAACGCCCTGTGCGGGGATTGTATCCCGCTCTGCCGCCTATACCGCCATAGGGGCCGTAGTGTCTGGGCCTGCCGCCCCTGTAATAACCTCGCCCATTGCGATAACGCATGCCACTGCCGTAACCGTAAAAATGGGAGTGGTTGTGATAGTGGCGATAGCGATGATTCGCCCAGTAACTCCCGGCCCACAGCCCCAGGCCGAACATCAGCACACCGGTTGCCGCCACATAGCTGCCGGAGTATCCGGAGGTGTAACCTACCACCACATTATCATCGGTGGAGTCATAGACGCGTACATAGGTGGCGTTATATTTGGGACTCTCTTCCGGGATGGAGTAGATTGCCTCGTCCACCTCTGTCGCTACCGCCCAGGGCCCTGTTGGCTCACTGGCGACAAACCACACGCCATCGACAAGCGCGTAGTAGAGGCCGGAAACCAGAAAGACATCGTTGGGCGAATTGAGGGCATAGGAGACAACCGGACTGCTCCCCTTGATCTCTTCAAACTCCGGCTCACCTTCGTAGACAATCTCGGTGGTCGTGTCCTTGCGGCTCACCGTCGCTTTTTGTGGAACCGTTGCTAAAAGCACTGCTGCTTCGGCATCAGGGGTTCCCGGCACTGCACTGAGCACATCGGCCAACTTATGGTCTTCCGGAATATTCGTGAACGCCTCAGGAAGATCCGACGATGCCGCCTCCCATGGTCCCTGCAGCTTCTCCGCCCTGAACCAGCGGCCGGCGGTCAGGAAATAGAATTTTTTATCCTCATTATCAACAAACACCTCGCTGTCGGTGTTGGTGACATACATCAGTTTGGTTCCTGAGACCAGGCCAAAAGCAGGCTCTCCGTCGGTCTCGATCAACTCCGAGGGCTCGGTTGCGACAAACACCTGCGCCAGCTCCTCGGCAGGTTTTCCCGGCATATGCTCTTTGACATCCCCCCAGTCATCATCGTCAGGAAGCTTGCTGAAGGAGTCGGGCAGTTTCTGCGTGTTTTTCCACGGCCCCTTGAGCGGATCTGCTGTCTCCATCCAGCTCCCCTCGTTGAGCAGATAATAGGTGGAAGTGGAGACGTCCAGCAGCAGATCCCAGTTGGTATTGACTGCAAACATCAAGCCATCGACACCCTCGACCGGCTTGAAGGAGGGCTCTCCCATGAAACCGAGCAGAATAGCGGGTTGATCACTGTAATAAATCGGCGGGGGATCGAGATTGAGATTAACCTCATGGACATTCTGGTTGTCAGCCTCAAGGCCGGCAACAAGACGATCCAGCGCCATGACCATGCTTCCCTCGACAGGAAGCGCCTTGCCCACCAGGTCACCAGCCTTCGCAGCAATCTCCTCATCGATATCAGGAAAGTGCATTTTAGTGATCGCAAATTCGTCCAGCAGCACCTCATCCTTCTCTTTATCCACCTCGGTCGCCGCCTTGAGGTAGATGGCGCCATAGTGAAACTCGTCACTCCCCTTGAACTGTACAGAGACCGCCGACTTGGCGGTCAGCGTTGTGTAGTCGAGCCACTCATCGAGCTGCGGCTGGTAGACAACCACCTCTCCCTCTTCATGCTTGTATTCCCGCGGCCAGCCAAGTTCCCCGACATCATCGGCATCAGCAGCCTCGACCGTCGGTTGTGCAGACTCTTCCGCCACCAGCGCTGTGGCGCCCAGGAAGACATATACAGCAAAGAGTGGAATATAGATGCGTTTCATTGTGTGTTCCTCGGCGAATCAGGAAGAGCCTCTTCATCACCCTACGTGATGAAATGAATGGATTTTTCAAATAATAGAGCTTGTAAACATAGCACCATCAAAGAGATATGTATAGGGAGCTAATTGACTTGCAGTTTTTGTAACGACAGATCCATCTCATTTAGGATGCGCTTCGCAAGCCCCACACATCTGCCGTACATGGATGTACAAATGCCGTGAGCGCAGGATGCGCAGTAACGGCCTATAAAGATAAAAAAGCCAGGCGCCGCATGGTCCGGCACCTGGCTTGTGCGTAGAGATACCTCTCGAATCAGCGATATCCGGCTAATTTAATGAGAGCCACCCTGGGTGCTGAGGCTCTCCATAACCTGATCCAGCGAGAAACTGGCGGCCTTCATGCGTGGTGGATACTCCTTGAAAGTCGCAAGAAACTTCCCCACAAATGTCTGTGCCGGCAACAGCAGATAGACCCGATCCAACATCCAGTCATAATAGGTGTTGGATGTTAACTGCGCGCGCTCGTAGGGATCGCGGCGCAAGTTGAAGATCAAGGGCACCCGCAACGGCGTAAACGGGTTGGCCCATGTCTCGAAGGTTGTCTCGATACGCTGCTCCATGAAAATCGCCTTCCAGTCATCGTAACGCAGCGCCGTGAGGTCGCCGTCATCCGAGAAGTAGAAGATCTCGTGGCGCGGACTCTCTTTGCTCTCTCCGGTCAACATCGGCAGGATGTTGTAGCCGTCCAGATGCACCTTGTAGTCTCGGCCATTCGCCTGGTAGCCTGTCAGAAGCTTCTCTTTGACATCGCTGTTGCCTGCGATTGCGAGGAAGGTGGGCAGCCAATCCATGTGGTGCACGATCTCGTTGGAGATGGAGTCAGCCTTGATCTTGCCGGGCCAGCGCACCATCGCGGGCACGCGCCAACCGCCCTCCCAGTTGGTGTTTTTCTCACCACGGAAAGGGGTCATGGCCGCATCCGGCCAGGTATTCATGTGCGGTCCGTTATCGGTGGAGTAGAAGACGATGGTGTTGTCCACGATTCCGAGGTCATCCAGTTTTTTCAGGAACAGGCCGATATGGCGGTCATGCTCCACCATGCCGTCGCTGTACTCATCCTGACCGGAGATGCCGCGCAGCTCCTCCTTGACATGGGTGCGAAAATGCATGCGCGTGCCGCTCCACCAGACGAACCAGGGCTTGCCGGCCTTGTGCTGACGATCGATAAAATCCAGGGCTGCCGCCGAAGTTTCATCATCCACCGTCTCCATGCGTTTTTTGGTCAGCGGACCGGTATCCTCGATTTTGCCGTCGGCATAGGAGTGGATCACGCCACGCGGGCCAAATTTCTTGCGGAACTCGGGATTCTTGGGGTAATCCTCGTTCTCGGGCTCCTCCTCGGCATTGAGATGATAGAGGTTGCCGAAAAATTCATCGAAGCCATGGTTGGTCGGCAGCATCTCATCACGGTCTCCGAGGTGATTTTTACCAAACTGACCAGTAGCGTAGCCCTCTTGCTTGAGCAGACCAGCGATGGTTGGATCTTTTTCGCTGATACCACCCTCTGCACCAGGCAGTCCGACCTTGCTGAGCCCTGTGCGAAAAACACTCTGTCCCAGGATAAAAGAGGAGCGGCCCGCGGTGCAGCTCTGTTCACCATAGTAGTCGGTAAACATCATCCCCTCTTTGGCGATGCGGTCAATATTGGGGGTCTGGTAGCCCATCAGGCCGCGGGTGTAGGCGCTGATATTGGATTGTCCGATATCGTCGCCCCAGATGACCAGGATGTTGGGCTTGTCCGCCCGGGCCATCGCCAGCCCGCTGCCAACGAGCAGCGGCAGGGCGGCGAGCGCCGTTCCGAGTGGTTTCAGTAACTTCATTTGGTTTTCTCCAATGGCGTCTATTTTCTGTTTTAAGGGTTATTTCGCAGCAATATACTGAGATACGGAGTATAGATGAAAAAATGCAAAAAAAAGCGGATGACTGAAATTCAGTCATCCGTCATTTCGGGCAAAGGAAGAAATCTTGTAATTTCTCAATAACTCCGTGCAAGGAAGCAGGGTTGGGACTTGCTTTTCAGGGCTGTATAAAACAGGGATGTTTTATCAGAGCTTATGACATACATGGATGTATT
>JAUVEG010000045.1 GCA_030594925.1 Gammaproteobacteria bacterium | reverse complement strand
TAAGATCCATCTGCGTTTTGTTTTAACTTGTCATTGGAATCGATGGTGACATCATCGCTTCCGGTTCCCTGAAGCATCGAACGAGAGGTCGGGTCGTACAGGGTGATAGACCAAAAGTCTTTCGCAGGTACATTGGCAGGCCCGTCAGTGAGATCGAGTGTCTCCGGAAGGTGGGGGACAAGATGGCAACAGATCACTTGTAACTCGAAAAAACTCCATAGCTCTTTTCCAGCCCAAAATTGGGCATTGTGGGGTGATGCAAATGAACTGTCGTTTGTTGTGCTGGTCATTTTAAGCGGTATTCTCCTGCTTCTGAAACTCCTGGAAACGCCCCGGTTCTCATAATATTGCACCAGATATTCTGAAATGAATATCAGTGTTTTCAAGTCAGGGATGAAATTCTTTCTTATTCCAGAGGCATCTCTTGCCTACGGGGTAAGAGAGGCCTCTGATCTCGTTTCGAGATTCTTATTATTTCACATTCCCCAAAATACGATCAGTTAGTGCCTGTTTGTGATCCACTGACAGATGCGCATAACGTGCTGTGGTCTGTGTGCTCTTGTGGCCAAGCACTTGAGCTGTCTCGTACAGGGTGGCTCCGTTCATTACCAGCATGGACGCGCAGCTGTGGCGCAGATCATGGAATCGAAAGCCTTCAATGCCGGTATCAGCCATCGCCTTATGCCAGTGCTTGCGGAATTCAAACGGCTTGCGGAACTTGGTAGGGGAAGGGAACACGAGTCCTGATCCGACTTCACGGAAGCGTTGCAACTCGTTTATGGTGCTCTCTGGAATAGTCAGGATGCGACTATCACCATTTTTGGTGTCTATCAATAATGTGGTTCTTTCCTTGAAGTCGATTTCAGCCCAGTGTAGACCAAGCAGCTCTCCCAGTCTGGCTCCTGTGGTCAGCGCCATCAATACCAGCAGATAGAGTTTGTTCCAATCGGATTCATGGCAAGCCGTAAGCAGCGCATTACGCTCCTCATCACTCAGAAATCGTGTGCGCTTGTTGTCCTCTGTGCGGGAGGGCACCATGGTTACCGGGTTGGTCGTGAGATAGCCGCATTCTTTCACGGCGTACTTGAAGATAGATGAGAGCATAGCCCTCATACGATTGACGGTAGCAGGTGCGCGCTTGCGACCGGTCTTGGCTACTTTTGGCTTCCCCCTGGAATCGACTCCGTTGCCACGCAGAGCATCACCGTCACCATAGCGGTTCAGAATGTCGCGGATCATGTGCGCCTCGATATTTATCAGGGTGGTATCGCCAAACTGGTTTTTCCAGAATATTACCTTGCGGGAAATATTGTCTTTGCCGGCCCACTGATCCAGATATTCGTCAGCCAGGGTATTGAATGCGATGACAGCTCCGGGAGAACCGAAGGCGGCCATTGCATCACGGTCGCCCTCGATACGCTTAGACCAGGTGCGTGCGTCTTTTTTGAGACGGAAAGTTTTGGTCTTGATGACTCTGCCATTCTTGCGAATGATGGCTTTGAACGAGCCAGATTTGGTTTTGGAAAAGGTTGCCATGATGGTAACTCCTGAAACACGTAAAAATCCGGCGATGTACCTATTGTGTACCTATCGCCACTATTCAGCGTGTCTCAGTGTTGCCTTGCGGCCTGATTTATTCCATTAAATCAGTGTGTTACTGGTGGGCCCTGTAGGACTTGAACCTACGACCAAGGGATTATGAGTCCCCTGCTCTAACCAACTGAGCTAAGGGCCCGGGAGTTAGAAATGAGTTGCTGCTTCCTATTCGTCGAGGAAACTGCGCAGGCGCTCGGAGCGGGTGGGGTGGCGAAGTTTACGTAGCGCCTTGGCTTCGATTTGGCGAATGCGTTCGCGCGTGACGTCAAACTGTTTGCCAACCTCTTCGAGGGTGTGGTCGGTGTTCATATCGATGCCAAAACGCATGCGTAAAACCTTGGCTTCACGCGCAGTCAGCCCGGAGAGCATGTTTTGCGTCGCTTCGCTCAAACCGTGCATGGTCGCAGAGTCGACCGGCGAGAGCACCTTGGCGTCCTCGATGAAGTCACCGAGGTGCGAATCTTCATCATCACCGATGGGGGTCTCCATGGAGATCGGCTCTTTGGCGATCTTCATCACCTGGCGAATTTTATGCTCGGGCATCTCCATCTTTTCCGCCAGCTCTTCCGGTGTTGCTTCGCGCCCCTGTTCCTGGACGATCTGACGCGAGATGCGATTGAGCTTGTTGATGGTTTCAATCATGTGGACCGGGATGCGTATTGTCCTGGCCTGGTCAGCGATAGAGCGGGTAATTGCCTGGCGTATCCACCAGGTTGCATAGGTGGAGAATTTGTAACCGCGGCGATATTCAAACTTGTCAACCGCCTTCATGAGGCCAATATTTCCTTCCTGGATCAGATCCAGAAACTGCAGGCCGCGGTTGGTGTATTTTTTCGCGATCGAGATCACCAGGCGCAGGTTGGCTTCCACCATCTCTTTTTTGGCGCGGCGCGCTTTGGCTTCACCAATCCGCATCTGACGGTTCAACTCCTTGACTTCGGGAATACTCAACTGGGTGATATCCGTCAGACTCAACAGTCTGTTCTGGATTTTGCGGATTAGGTCAGCCGAGGGTTTCAGCTTGAGCGCTGCGCTGCTTTTTCCTTTGCACTGGGCGTTAACCCATTTGAGATTTGTCTCATTATCAGGGAATGAGGTGATGAAAGTTCTTCGATCCATGCCGGCATCGATGCAAATGCGCATGATGTCGCGTTCACGAGTGCGGATGCCTTGCATGGCATCCTTGAGAAGATCGTTGAGCCGCTTGGCAACCGGCGGCACCAGCTTGAACTGAATGAAGGAGGAGATAACTTTGGCACGCTGTTTCTCGGCCTTGTCGAAGTCCTCTTCACGAATTGCCTTGAATAGTGCGTTGTAGTTGCGTTTCAGCGCAGTGATATTACGCTTTGTCTCCTTGAGGTCGGGTCCCAGTTTCAGGGTTTCATCATCCGTATTTTGACCGTTCGCAGGAGTAACCGGGGTGTCATCGTCATAATCGATATAACCGGACATGACGTTGCTGAGTTTGCCATCTTCTGAGTAGGCGACATCAAACAGTTCGAGCAGTTGTTCCACGGCAGGCGGGAATTGCGCAAGGGCGCTGAAGACCTGACGTAATCCATCTTCGATGCGTTTGGCAATTTCAAGCTCGCCTTCGCGGGTCAGTAGTTCAACGGTCCCCATTTCACGCATGTACATACGTACAGGGTCCGTGGTCCGGCCAAATTCGCTATCGACGGTTGCCAGTACAGCGGCTGCGGCGTCTACAGCGTCATCATCTGCAGCAGGCGCATCTTCAGCCATAGACTGGTCATCGGCGTCAGGCGGACTATCCAGGACTTTGATTCCCATGTCTTTGAACGTGGAGATGACGTTTTCAATCCACTGTTCGGGGTCGACAATGGTATCCGGCAGGTAGTCGTTGAGCTCTGTAAAAGTGAGATAGCCCTGTTCCTTGGCTTTCTCAATCAACAGCTTGATCTGCGACCCTGGTTTCTCCTGCTTCATACTGACCTGTATATATACTGAATAGACTAACTAACCATTATAGCAAAAATAATTTATATAACTCAATTATTTATTGTCTCTTCTCTCATTGTAGAGTTGTTTCAATTGTGTTTTCTGCTCCTCATTCAGCGTATTGAGGGGTTGCTGCAGCAGGGCGTGTAGTTGCTGTTGCTTATGCTGGTCACCCAGCAGCCTTAATGCACCGATGAATTCGGCTTGCAGGCCTTCCGCTGGTGCGAAAATTGTTTGTGTCGTCAGTTTTGCCAGGTGGGCTTTGATATTCTCATCCGGCCAGCGCTCGATCAGCGCCGCACTGCTGATAGAGGGTGATGACTGGCACAAGTCGACCAGAGTCGTGAACAATTCGATGCCTTTTGCCTGTGACTCTCTCCAGGTGGTCGGCAGATTTTCCAGAGATGCCAGTTGTGGATCCTCCAGCAGCAAACGCAGAGCATCACGAAGGGGGGAGCGTTGTGGTTGTGACTGAGACTGTGATGCCGGTTGGGGATGCCGGCGGCGCGGCTGTTGCCGGGTTTCCAGCCCGGTGAGATTGGATAATTGCTGCAGCAGCAAGTCATGCAGGCTGCCGGCAGGGATCTGTTCAATGAGCGGGCGCGCCATATCGGCAAGCCTGGCGCGTCCGTCGAGGCTGGTGGTGTCAATGTCGGCAGAGAGGTGCTGAAACAGAAAACCGGAAAGCGAAAATGCCGTGTCGATGCGCTGTAGAAATTGCTCCTTGCCCTCCTTTCTGATCAAAGTATCAGGATCTTCGCCGTCCGGCAGGAACAGGAAGCGCGCCTCGCGTCCCGATTTCATCGCCGGCAGGGCGGTTTGCAGCGCTTTCCATGCGGCGGCGCGTCCGGCGCGATCACCATCGAAACAGAACACCACTCTTGGTGTGGTGCGGTAGAGGAGTTCAAGATGGCGTTGTGTGGTAGCTGTTCCGAGAGTTGCAACGCTGTTGTGCAGACCGAACTGCGCCATGGCGGCGACATCCATGTAGCCTTCAACAACCATGATCTGCTGTTTTCCAGAGCCGCCGTGACGCACTTCATGCAGGCCATAGAGTATCTCGCCTTTATGAAAAACAGCTGTCTCCGGAGAGTTGAGGTATTTTGGTTTGCCGTCGCCGAGAAGCCGTCCGCCAAAACCAACCACGCGTCCCCTGGTGTCTTTGATAGGGAAGATGATGCGTTCACGAAAGCGGTCGTACTCTTTTCCGCTGTCAGATGTTGATATCAAACCTGCCTTGTGCATCAGCTGCCGGCTATTTTGATCCCGTCCAAGTGCATCGATCAGGTTGCTCCATCCGGGAGGTGCGAAGCCGATGTCGAACTCTGCGGCAATCTTGCCGCTCAGGCCGCGTTGCTTGAGGTAGTCTGTGGCCATGCCTGCATCAGGATGCTGGCGTAACTGCTGCTGGTAATAGTCGCTTGCCTGTTGCAGCAGTTGATAGAGCGGGGTGTGATCTTCGACGGGCTTGCCGTCCCCCGCGCTTTTGGGGACTTCCATGCCGGCGCTGTTTGCCAGTTCCTGGATTGACTCAATGAAATTCAGGTGGTCATACTCCATCAAAAAGCCGATGGCAGTGCCGTGTGCGCCGCAGCCGAAGCAGTGATAGAACTGTTTTTGCGGGCTGACGGTGAAGGAGGGGGTTTTTTCGGTGTGGAAGGGGCAGCATGCCTGAAATTCCCGGCCTGCTTTTTTTAATGGCACACGCGGATCGATCACCTCCACGATATCGATGCGTGAGAGGAGTTGGTCGATGAATTCAGGGGGAATCAAGCCTGCCATGAATGCAAGCTTAGCATTAGGCAGTCAGTTTCTGTTTGACCAGTGCACTGGCAGCGCCCATGTCAGCGCGGCCCTGTAATTTTGCCTTCAACTGCCCCATCACTTTGCCCATATCTTTGGGAGATGCAGCGCCGGTGGAGGTGATGATTTCATCGATAATGACAGCAACTTCATCTTCGGAGAGCGCTTCGGGAAGGTACTCTTTGATGATGCTTATCTCAAATGCTTCCTGCTCGGCAAGATCGTTACGGCCTGCATCGGTATACTGGGCGTAGGAGTCGCGACGCTGCTTGAGCATTTTGCCAAGCACAGAGATGACATCATCGTCGCTGAGTTCCTTGCGGTTGTCGATTTCAATCTGTTTGATTGCCGACATCATCAGGCGTATGATCTGGCGGCGTTTTTTATCGCCAGACTTCATTGCCTTGATTTGATCTTTCTGCAGTGTCGCTTTCAACATTATACTGCTGCTCAGTAACGGCGTTCCCAGCGGCGGTTCTCACGCGATAATTTTTTCTGGTGACGTTTTACTGCGGCCGCTTTCTTGCGTTTGCGCTCCCAGGTCGGCTTTTCGTAAAATTCACGACGTCGAACATCAGCTAGAATCCCGGCTTTCTCACAGGTGCGCTTGAAACGGCGCAGGGCAATATCAAAAGGTTCGTTTTCTTTAACGCGTACACTCGGCATGTGGTCCCCTCAAAGGAATTTATATGCATTCAATCAAATTAGCCGCTGAATTTTACTCTATTTGTCTGGAATTGCAATAGTGAGCGAAGCTCTGGGCTATTTTTTTCTAAATCCGTACTTCAGGGTGAGTTAGATACCAGTATCCCGTATGTGTTGAATAGTTACGAATCGTTCTATAATGCTTCATCGATAGCAGTTTGCCGGTTGATTTATGCGTGTACTTGGAATTGAAACCTCCTGTGATGAGACGGGAGTTGCTGTGTATGACTCTGGCAAGGGCCTGCTTGGCGATATGCTGCACAGCCAGATTGCGCTGCATGCAGAGTACGGTGGTGTGGTTCCTGAACTGGCATCACGTGATCATGTGCGCAAACTGATTCCGCTGATCGATGCGTTGTTGAAACAGTGTGGTTTGCAGTGTGGGGAGCTGGACGGCATCGCCTATACGCAGGGGCCGGGTCTGGTTGGTGCGCTGCTGGTTGGCGCTGCCACCGGCAGGAGTCTGGCCTGGTCGTTGGATATCCCGGCGATCGGTGTTCACCACATGGAGGGGCATCTGCTGGCGCCGCTGCTGGAGGAGTCGCAACCGGACTTCCCGTTTCTTGCGTTGCTGGTCTCCGGCGGGCACACACAGCTTGTTGAGGTTAAGCGTATCGGTGACTACAGACTGCTTGGTGAGAGCCTCGATGATGCTGCTGGCGAGGCTTTCGACAAGACTGCAAAAATGCTGGGGCTTCCATATCCAGGCGGCCCGGAACTCTCCTTGCTGGCGCAGCAGGGTGACCCGCTGCGATTCAGATTTCCACGTCCGATGACGAATCGTCCCGGACTCGATTTCAGCTTTAGTGGACTCAAGACCTTTGCCCTGACTACCTGGCAGCAGGCAGAGAGACAGGATGATCAACTGCGGGCAGATATTTGCCGTGCATTTGAAGATGCGGTGATTGACACATTGGTGATCAAATGCCGGCGCGCAGTCAAACAGACAGGTATCACCCAACTGGTAATGGCCGGTGGCGTCAGTGCAAACAGCCAACTACGGCAGCGTATTGATGAAGCACTGCAAGAACTTGGTGGCCGGGCTTTCTATCCGCGTCCCGAGTTCTGTACCGACAATGGCGCCATGATTGCCTATGCCGGCTGGCAGCGCTTGCGGGTGGGACAGCACGAAGGGGCTGGGTTTCAGGTAACACCGCGCTGGCCGATGAGCGAGCTGCAGGCTGTTGAGGGAGAGGCGCGAGTGATGAGTTGTGAGGACTGAGTAGTGAGAGACGAGCTTGATTGCAGAGTTCATGGTGCAATGCGCGGAGCTTATTGACACCCTACAGGCGAGGCAAGAGCGTGATGGTATGTTTTATCGATTAACCAAAGATCTGTGTGTATCAGTGTTCATCTGTGGTTAAAAAAGATCCTTCTCTATTCGCTGTCGGTGAGTTTGCCCTCTTTTCCTGACAGCAGATCACGGATATTGGAGCGGTGCCGCCAGAAGAGGATGATGGAGATGATTGCCTGAATAGCGATTAGTGCCGGTTCCCGGGAGAAATACCACACCACCAGCGGCGCCAGCGCCATTGCAATCAATGCGGCCAGTGAGGAGATTTTCAGGCCGTAGGCAACGAACAGCCAGATGCCCGCAATTGCAGCTCCAATCATCCATGAAAATCCGAATTGAACCCCTAGGACGGTTGCAACCCCCTTGCCGCCCTTGAAGCCAAAAAAAATGGGGTAGAGATGCCCCAGAAATGCAGCCAGGCCGGTGAGGCCCAGAACCAGGGGGCTGACCCCCAGCTTAAGAGCGATAAATGCCGGAATAAACCCCTTTAGCCCGTCACCAAAGAGTGTAATCGCGGCAGCCTTTTTGCCACCGATGCGCAGGACATTGGTAGCGCCGGGATTGTTGGACCCTTGGGTGCGGGGGTCGGGCAGTCCCATCAGGCGGCACACAATAATGGCGCTGGAGATGGATCCCAGCAGATAAGCTGCGATGATCAGCACTGTTTCTGTAATCATGTCAGTGCTGGCTACTCTGGCGGATTGTCATTCAGATTTGTCGGGCAGAGTACGTTGCGCATGACGCCGATCAATTCGAGCAACTTGTAGTTTCTGATTCTGTAGTAGATGCGGTTGGCCTCCTTTCTGGAGACCAGGATGTGCTTGTTGCGCAACTGGTCC
>JAUVEG010000249.1 GCA_030594925.1 Gammaproteobacteria bacterium | reverse complement strand
GTCAATGCTGTACTGGCCGTAGCGCAGGGTCAATCTGCCACCAACAAATTCTTGACTGAAATAGAAGTCAGGAACCTGGAAGCCTGCGTCGCTAAAACCGCTCACAGTATTCCATAGCATGCCTGTTTCAGAACTAATCTCAGAAGGGGCGTAATCACCATAGGCATGCCGGTCACGTATGCGAAAGGAGAGATAAAACGGCCGGTGTTGTTTTTGACCAAACAGCAACCATTTGCCGCTGAATGAAACCTCACCGGAAGAGGCGCCAAGGCTGCTGTTGCTGTCAACATACCCCTGCGCAAGCGCATGATAAGAGTAGATTGTCTCCAGGTTTATTTTTTTCTCCGCTCCCTTACGCCATATACGGAAATTGTTGGAGAAATCCGGGGCAATACTGCGCTTGGTCGGATCCTGGTCAAGGAAATTTCTGAGTTCAAGCGTAGAATCAATGCTGTCCACGGTCTCATTACTCTTCGTCTCAGGAGAGATGGGGAATTCGTTGGCCATGACGGCAGAGTTGCACCAGGCGAGAAGAGAGAGCAATGGAATGAGAGAAGAGCGGATCACAGTGCGGTGCAGTGTAGCAAATAAGCGCAATGCATTGCACCTTCATAGCGCAATGCCCGTTAGTTATTGTGCCCTACGCCCTGGCGAGAGAAATGATTACTTGAGACAGGGGCACGACTCGGGCAGGACCAGGTCGATTGCCTCGGGAACAATCTCAAACCGGATCTGCCTGTTTTGATAGGGCTCTCCATCCAGGTTCAGAGGGATGACCTCATCCGCTGAGCTCTCAAGCCAGGGTGTCTGGAAATACTTGACATAGCGGCCATTGGCGGTGGGATGTTTGATCTCTTCGATCACGCGGGGAATGTCGCCCAGAGGAAATGGCGACAGGATCACCACATCCAGCAATCCGTCATTGATATAGGCATTTGGCGCCAGTACCTGCCCGCCGCCGGCCTGGCGTCCATTACAGATAGCAGCGACAACGATACCCGTCAGCTCAGATTCAAAATCGGGCGTCTTCATCTTACCCTGATAGGGAACAAAATTGATCGCCTTCAACACGCCCGTCAGCGTGTAGGCGCCGCCACCGAGGAAGTTTTTCAACTCGACCGGTGTCTCTGCCGTCACCTGCGCGCCAAAACCAGCCGTTGCCATATTGGCGAAGTGTCGATCATTGGCTTTTGCGATATCGACAGCCGTACAACTCCCGGATACGGCAAGGCGCAATGCTTCCAGGCTGTTGGCGGGAATCCGGCAGGCAGTCGCAAAGTCGTTGGCCGTGCCAAGCGGCAGGATCGCCAGTTCCGGGCGCTGCTCCCGCGGCAGTTTGGCCATCGCATCGACTACCTCATTGACGCTGCCGTCACCGCCGCCAATGACAATACGCGTTACTCCATCCCGAACCGCTTCGTTGACAAGCCTCTCGACATCGCCATATTCATAGGTGACGCGCACCTCGACCCCTTCAGCCTCTTCACGCAAGGCGCTGATGGCTGAACGCACGGATTCGTAACCTGCTTTTTTTCCATTGAGTATAATGTACATCTTGTAATACCTTTTGACATCATGCTGCAGCGATCACAAATCCGAGCCAGGCCGTAAACTTCTCAATGACGTGCTCAGAAGACCACTCCTTCATCTTGTGCAACAGCGCGTTGTAGTAGATGTCTTCTGACCGCGATGATGCACGTGCTTATTGAGAAGTTACGAAATTATTTACGCACTACACATAATTGTGGACTACACATTAAGGGTCGCTTGCGGACATAGAATGTCACGGCGCCCTGGGGTTGACCCTCGCCTGCAGCAGAGGGACGGTTGTATCTTTGACGCTATACGCTGGCCGGGTTTTGTGAATTACTGCTTCCTGTTATATCCCATGAAAAGGTACAGTCAACTTCACACAGCACCAGGATCAAACCGCTTTCCCCCTGCTCCAGGATCATCGACAAGGGAGTCTGGCGCCCAAAACGGCGTTGAGGCTGCCTGATCCAGCGTTTGGACATTTGAGGATTCCTTGGATAGGTGGTGCGCAGCGCATCATTGATACGCAGCAGATACATGGCCCGGCGCAGCACCACCGGATCATTCGGCAGGAGCGCATTGCCGTCACGATACTTGTTGAACATGCGCACTCGAACATTAGATGGCAAGGCCAGAAGCTGCTGCATCTCGGAAGTTTGCAGGCGCCATGAGTCGAGCAAGGCAACAACTGCACGGGTAATCTGCTTTAGTGCGGTCGATTGAGTCTCTGTGGTTTCACTCTCTGTTGTCATGGGAAAGCCTGCGGTGAGTCAATGGATAATAACCTATTAAAATGCTGTGTAATTATAACACAACATATAATTTATTCTGGCAGGGATCAGAAATTCACCACCAAGAGCACGAAGGAGATGCAACTCAATGAAATATTTTCTGCCACCAGTGGCGTCTCTTGTTGGGCGGCTGAATCGCTTGTGGAAGGTCAACAGGCGGAATGCGGCTCAAGACCCAGCCCGGCAGCGGCGGGTTGTCACTGAAACCACAACTGACGCCAAGATTATTCGGATCATAGATCTTGATATAGGTAGGCGCCTGCAGATTGTCGGCATAGACGATACCGCAATACTCCTCGTCATGCTCCTCATGCAGCAGCTGATCGATTTCCAAGAGAAAGTGGTCAAGTTTATCAATTGAAGCAGCGGTATCAGGAGGCGCTTCTCCAATCGCATAGACAAACCAGGCGCCGTCATTTGCATCGCGCACCGCTTCCCACAGCGCATCGAGCTGATGCCAGCGCAGGGCCGAGGTGAAACTGCCTTTGAAGGCAGATAGGTAATCGCCACTCATTGGTACATAGTAATCGTAGAGGGATAAAATTCATACTTATTTGCTATGGGATTGGAGGTTTAAACCCTCGTTCCCATGCTCCTGCGTGGGAATGCAGACCTGGCTTCAAATATACCATCGTATGCATTCCCACCGAGGACGGTGGGAACGAGATATAGAGTGCTTTTTTGATCTGTGTTTATCTGTGTGCATCTGTGGTAAAAAAGAGAATCCTAAAACCTGCTCTTTTATAACCCAAGAGCTTGCCAGCGTTGCTGCAGACGTTTCAGCGAAACCGGATAGGCGGTTTTGACCTCCTGGGCAAACAGTGAGATACGCAGCTCCTCGATTGACCAGCGTAATTCGTGGAGCCGCTCATCATATTGCCGGCGCTGCTGCATGCGTTCAAAACGCAGCTGCCACTGCTGCAGAAAGGCCGCCATCTC
>JAUVEG010000147.1 GCA_030594925.1 Gammaproteobacteria bacterium | reverse complement strand
GGCGGACAGTTTCTGATCGGCAAGTATTTGCACCTGGTGCCGATCTCCGGTTTCGATACCCAGGATGCCTGGAAATTTCTGATTCTGCCTGTGATCATCGGCGTGGTTGGCGGCATTGGCGGAACCACGCGTTTCTACCGCACCCTGTTTCTGGAGGAGATTCACCGCGATTATGTACGCAGTGCGCACGCCAAAGGGTTGTCCGAGATGCGCGTGATGTTTGTGCATGTGCTGAAAAACGCCATGATTCCGATCCTCACCGGGGTGGTTGCCGCACTGCCGTTGCTGTTCATGGGGAGCCTGGTGACAGAATCCTTTTTTGGCATCCCCGGTCTTGGCAGCTACACCATCGATGCCATCAACAGCCAGGATTTTGCGATTGTGCGCGCCATGGTATTTCTCGGTTCGGTGCTCTACATCATCGGCCTGATACTGACGGATATCTCCTATACCATCGTTGATCCACGCGTGAGGCTGCAGTGATGCCGGAATTCCTCTTTCTATGGACAGATCTGCTGCTGTGGCTGCTGGTGCTGCTGACGCTGGTGTTTATACGCTACGCAGGCAGGCGCCGTCACCTGCGCGAACCCTGGCAGCGTGTATTCCGCTCCGGCATGGCGGTTGGCGCTGGCGTTGTGCTCGGTGCTTTTATTCTCATCGGCCTGCTCGACTCGATTCACTTTCGCAGCGGTGATGATGCGGCCAATCCCGGTGAAGTGCTGAGTCTGTTCGACACCATGGTCACCCCGCTGCGTGAACAACAGGAGAAGAGCTACTCTGCCCCTTTTGCCACCACGCTCTATACAAAAGAGACGGTGACTCTGGATGACGGCAGCACAGTGCGCATCTATCCGCGGCTCAAGTATGGTGGCGCGCATCTGAAAGATTCAACAGAGAAGCGCTTGGATATTCTTGTGACCACTGCCATAGGGGCAACCCAGGCTTTGGCACTGTGGCTGCTGGTGATCGGCCTGTTGAGTCTATGGCGGCGCAGCAAGCTCGGCTCCTCACCCCGGCCCTCTCCCGGGGGGGAAGGTGGATTGAATCCCCTCTCCCCCCGGGAGAGGGTTAGGGTGAAGGGAGGGTTAGTTGCTCACTACCTCTCAATGATCAAGCATGACAAAGATGACGCCGGCCAGTTTCCCTGGCATGTCCTCTCCTGGATGCTGCTGTTGCTGTTTCTATTGGTCCTGGTCAGCGCCAACCTGTCGCTGAAATATCATATCCTCGGCACCGACAAGGTGGGCGAGGATGTCTTCTACCAGGCGCTGAAGAGCATCCGCACCGGACTGGTTCTGGGAACGCTCACCACACTGGTGATGCTGCCTGCGGCGATTCTCATGGGTGTCATGGCCGGCTACTTCAGGGGCTGGGTCGATGATGTGATCCAGTATCTCTACACCACCCTGAATTCGATTCCCGGGGTGCTGCTGATCGCCGCCTCGGTGCTGATGCTGCAGGTCTACATGGACAACAATGCAGCCGACTTCAGCTCCACCATCGAGCGGGCCGATATGCGCCTGCTGTTTTTGTGCATTATTCTCGGCGTCACCAGCTGGACCGGCCTGTGCCGCATGCTGCGCGGCGAGGCGCTGAAGATCCGTGAACTCGATTACGTACAGGCTTCACAGGCATTCGGCGTCAGCAGTTTCCGCATCATGATGCGCCACCTGGTTCCCAACGTCATGCATATCGTACTGATCACCGTGGTGCTCGATTTCAGCGGCCTGGTGCTGGCCGAGGCGGTGCTTGCCTATATCAATATCGGCGTCGATCCCAGCACCAACAGCTGGGGCAACATGATCAACAGCGCCCGCCTGGAGATGGCGCGCGAACCAATCGTGTGGTGGTCGTTATCGGCAGCGTTTGTCTTCATGTTTGCGCTGGTGCTGGCCGCAAATCTCTTTTCTGATGTAGTGCGCGATGCTTTTGATCCGCGTCTAAGGGGGGAGTGATGAGGACTGAGGCGTGAGGACTGAGGACTAAAAATCAATGGATAAACCTGTACTACAAATCAACAACCTCACCACCACTATCGGCCGTGGCGTCGACAGGGTGGTTCCCGTCAGCGATGTATCGTTGCGGATCATGCCTGGCGAGACCTTTGCGCTGCTGGGTGAATCCGGCTGCGGCAAGTCGATGACCGCCTTGTCGATCATGCGGCTGCTGCCGCCATCCGCTGATATCAGCGACGGCGACATCCTGCTGGAGCAGAGCCATCTGCTGGATCTCTCCGAGCGCGCCATGCGCGCCGAGCGGGGAGGGCGTGTCGGCATGATCTTCCAGGAGCCGATGACCTCGCTGAACCCGGTGATGAGCATAGGCAGGCAGATCGGCGAAGCTGTAAAACTGCACGATGTTGACAACAGCAAGCGCGTCATGGCGCGTGTCGAAGAGCTGCTGAATGATGTCGGCATTCCTGATCCCGGGCGGCGCATGCATGAGTATCCGCATCAACTCTCCGGCGGCATGAAACAGCGCGTCATGATTGCCATGGCGTTGGCGGGGCGACCGCGGCTGCTGATTGCCGACGAGCCGACGACAGCGTTGGATGTCACCATTCAGGCGCAGGTGCTGCAGCTGATGAAACAGTTGCAGCAGCAGACCGGCATGGCAATTCTGCTGATCACGCACGACCTTGGCGTGGTGGCGGAGGTGGCTGATCGGGTCGGTATCATGTATGCCGGTGAAATTGTCGAGACAGCGGATGTTGCCGCCTTTTTCAGTCAGCCCCGGCATCCATACAGCCAGCGCCTGTTCGAGGCTCTGCCGACTCCGCAAAAGCGCAACAGACCGCTGAAAGCCATCGAGGGACAGGTGCCCTCGCTGAATGCAGAATTCGTCAGCTGCCGGTTTGTCGAGCGCTGTCCCTATGCGCAAGCGCTTTGCCATGAACAGATCCCGCAGTGGCGTGGTGATGACAACAGCGGTTATCGCTGCCATTTTGAGGATGCAGGCAGTGATGTTGTCACTGTGGCGGATCCTGAGTTGGCGGAGGAATCCATTCAGAGTGATTCAACAGCGCAATCGCTGCTCGATGTCACAGATCTGAAGGTATGGTTTCCCATCAAAAAAGGGATTTTTCATCGTACCGTTGGCCAGGTGCGTGCTGTCGATGGTGTCGATCTCAGATTGTCGAAAGGGAAAACCCTGGCGCTGGTCGGTGAGTCAGGCTGCGGCAAGACCACTGCCGGCAAAGGCATACTACAACTGATTCGTCCAACTGCCGGCAGTGTCATATTCAATGGCGAGGAGCTGACGGAACTCAAGGGCAGGGCGCTGCGCAAACGCCGCGCCGATATCCAGCTGATCTTCCAGGACCCGGCTTCGAGTATGAATCCGCGCATGACTGTCGAGGAGATCATTGCCGAGGGACTCGTCGTGCAGGGTATCGGTAGAGAGCAGCGTCAGCAGCGTATCGCCATTGCGCGTGCGTTGATCCTGGAACCGCAGCTGATTATCTGTGACGAGCCGACGAGTGCGCTGGATGTCTCGGTGCAGGCGCAGATTCTGAATCTGCTCAAGGATCTGCAGAGGCAGCGCCACATCTCCTATCTCTTCATCACCCACAACCTGGCGGTCGTCTCCTACCTGGCGGATGAGGTGGCGGTGATGTACCTGGGACGTATCGTGGAGCAGGGGAGTGTGGAGCAGATTCTTGAAGAGCCAATGCATCCCTATACCCAGGCGTTGCTGTCAGCCGTGCCTGTGCCGGATCCTGATGCAAAACGCGAGGTGATCCGTCTGCAGGGCGACATGCCGTCGCCGGCGAATCCGCCGTCAGGATGCTACTTCCATCCGCGCTGCCCGCAGGCAATGGATGAGTGCCGTATGAGTTATCCGGAAAGTCGAGAGATGGATGACGGGCGCAGGCTGAGCTGTCATCTCTTCTGATAAGTAACACCCGCTTTCCACTGCATAAAAAAACCTCCACTACCTGATGGCAGTGGAGGTTTCAAGGTTTCAGCAACAAAAATTCAGGTCAATGACTCGAACTCCTGCTATGCGCTGACTCCTATTTGTGCTCGATGCGCTTGAAATTTCCGCCAGAGATAGATGCATCACCCATAACGCCGGTTTCACCGAAGATAAAGGCAACGATTGCTGACCTGATATTGGTGGTGTCCAGTTTGCCTGCTTTACCTTTTTCACCTACAACCAGAGCTACGTCAGCTCCAACTTCCCACTTGCGTTTGCTGGAACGGAATTTACCCAGGGCAGCCTCTGTGTTGAAAACCATGATCAGGGAGTAGCTCTTTGCTCCGGCCAGGAAGCCTGCCTTGACTGCGGCATAGCGGTAGTTAGCGACATTCGCGCCACCAATCCGCAATACGCAGGAGCCGCCTGCAACACCGACGCCGAGGCCGGCTTTGGTAATGCTGGGGCATACAAGTACGCCTTTAGCTGCATCCAAAATTTCTTTAGCGCGTGGCTGGTCGGCATTGAATCTTGCCAATGTGTTGTCTATCTCTGTTGCAAAAGCAGTATTGTCAAATTTGGTTGCTTCGGTTTTAGTCGGCATGCCCTTTGGATCCATCGGAGTGGACGTTGCGTCCGCTGCCAGAACCTGCCCTGAGAATGCGACGCCAAGAGCCAGTGCAGCAGTGGCGATGCTTTTGTTGATTGAAATTGATGACATTAATATTTCT
>JAUVEG010000246.1 GCA_030594925.1 Gammaproteobacteria bacterium | reverse complement strand
ATACCTGCCGCAGGTGCTTGCCGCGCTGGCCGGAACAAGGGATGAATCCATCGCGGAGGTTGCGCGCTGCACGACAAATAACGCCCGTGCTGTATTCAATCTCTGAGGTATACTCAACCTGCAATCAACGCGACAAGCTCTGGCTGCGCCATGAGTACGACCAACATTGCCGCGCGATATCGGCAAGTGATTTATGGACAACCATTTACCCGGAACAAATATGAAATTCCCCGGAACACTGTTATTACTGATCGCCATATTCATTGCAAACAACGCCATTGCTGACAATAAAGAGAGTCTTCAGCCTGCGCCACTATGCAGTGGCACCTCCCAGGGAGGCACCCCTGAAGATCTCCGCCTGGATCAAGAGCGTATCTCGATGCAAAGCGCTCTGAAATCCCTCTCATACATCGAGGAGGAGATCGTGATAGTCATGGGGAGTTACGATCCCGGGAAACAGCGCAACTGCCGCCACCCGGATTGCATAGGCGGCGTTCCATGGGAGGTAGTCAACATGAGCGTACCGAACAGATTGCTGAATATCCGGGGCGCGCTGTTGAGACTCAACACACTCTATCTTCGCGAACGCTACCAAACCCTCAGAGACAAATCGTCACAAACAGCCTTTGAAGCCGCAAAAAAAGAGTATTGTCATTTTATGAGCCACCAGGCGGTAGTCGACTGATCACTCTCGAGCCTCTTGCAAAATCCTCAAAAGCTGTCATTTCGACTGGAGGGAGAAATCTTGAATGTGTTCGCTATATCCAGTGCTTGCAGATGTCTCCCGATGGTCGAAATAACAACAATAGCGAATGAAGGTCCGGCAATGGGCTCTTGCCCGCTGCCCGCTTCTTCACCCGCTATTCATTCCGTCACATTCTTACCCCGGGATGCAGGCTATTTGCGCTCGAAGAAGAGTCCATCTTCATTGCTATCGACGGAGATAGTGCTTCCCGGAGGAAACTCGCCGGAGAGTATCGCCTGAGCCAGCGGATTTTCCAACTGCTGGCGGATAGCGCGCTTCAACGGCCTTGCTCCGTAAACAGAATCAAATCCCGCATCACCAAGATGATCCAGCGCTGCGGTGGTGAGTTCGAGTCCAATCTCACGATCCTCGAGACGCTTGCGCAGATGTTCGATCTGGATCTCGGCAATGGCACGGATCTCTTCGCGCCCCAGCGGATGGAACACCACGATCTCGTCCAGGCGGTTGATGAACTCGGGGCGAAAATGACCGCCGACAATCTCCATCACCGCTGACTTCATCTCTGCATAGCCCTTCTCCGCCATATTCTGGATCACGTCCGAACCGAGGTTGGAGGTCATCACGATCACGGTATTGCGGAAATCAACGGTGCGCCCCTGTCCGTCGGTCAAACGGCCATCGTCGAGCACTTGCAGCAGCACGTTGAAGACATCGGGATGCGCCTTCTCCACCTCATCGAGCAGAATCACAGAATAGGGGCGGCGGCGCACCAGTTCGGTCAGGTAGCCTCCCTCTTCATAGCCGACATAGCCGGGAGGAGCGCCGATCAGGCGCGCCACGGAGTGCTTCTCCATGAACTCGGACATGTCGATGCGCACCATCGCCTCTTCGGTATCGAACAGGAACTCCGCCAGCGCCTTGCTCAGCTCGGTCTTTCCCACACCGGTGGGTCCGAGAAACAGGAAGGAGCCGTTGGGACTGTCGGGATCGGAGAGTCCCGCACGTGAACGGCGAATCGCGTCAGAGATGGCTACTACCGCCTCCTGCTGACCAATGACGCGTTTACCCAGCTCTTGCTCCATCTTCAGCAGCTTGTCGACTTCCCCTTCAAGCATCTTGGAGACCGGAATGCCTGTCCAGCGGGCGACGACCTCGGCAATCTCCTCCTCGGTCACCTTGTTTCGCAGCAGCTGGGTCTCCTGGTTCTCCTGCTCGTCCGCCTGTTGCAACTGGCGTTCGAGCTCGGGGATGCGTCCGTACTGCAACTCTGACATGCGCTGCAGATTACCGGCGCGGCTGGCAGACTCCATCTCGATGCGCGCCTGGTCCATCTCCTCCCTGATGTGTGCGGCCCCCTGCACGGCCGCCTTCTCGGACTTCCAAATTTCATCTAGGTCGGAGTACTCCTTCTCCAGCTTTGCAATCTCCTCTTCAAGATCTTGCAGGCGTTTTTTTGAAGCCTCGTCAGTCTCTTTTTTCAGTGCTTCACGCTCGATCTTGAACTGGATCAGGCGACGTTCGAGGCGATCCATCTCCTCCGGCTTGGAATCGATCTCCATGCGGATGCGTGAAGCCGCCTCGTCGATCAGGTCGATCGCCTTGTCCGGCAGCTGCCGATCCATAATGTAGCGCGTCGACAGCGTTGCTGCCGCAACGATGGCAGGGTCGGTGATGTCGACTCCGTGGTGCACTTCATAGCGCTCCTTGAGCCCACGCAGGATCGCCACCGTATCCTCGACGGTCGGCTCCTCCACCAGCACCTTCTGGAAACGGCGTTCCAGTGCAGCATCCTTCTCGATATACTTGCGATATTCATCCAGCGTGGTGGCACCGATGCAGTGCAGTTCGCCGCGCGACAGCGCCGGTTTAAGCATGTTGCCGGCATCCATGGCGCCCTCGGCCTTGCCGGCGCCGACCATGGTATGAATTTCATCGATAAAGAGAATGATGTTGCCCTCGGATTTGGCAACATCATTCAGCAGCGCCTTGAGCCGCTCTTCAAACTCGCCGCGAAATTTGGCGCCCGCCAGCAGACCGGCAAGATCCAGCGACAACAGGCGCTTGCCTTTGACGCCTTCAGGCACTTCGCCATTGACGATGCGCTGCGCCAGTCCCTCGACGATGGCGGTCTTGCCGACGCCCGGCTCACCGATCAGCACCGGGTTGTTCTTGGTGCGGCGCTGCAATACCTGGATGGAGCGGCGAATCTCCTCGTCGCGCCCGATGACAGGATCGAGCTTGCCCTGCTCAGCGCGTTCAGTCAGATCGATGGTGTATTTTTCCAGCGCCTGGCGCTGGTCCTCTGCATTGGGATCATTCACGGTTTCGCCTCCTCTCATTTGCTCGATGGCACGCTCCAGGTTGCCTTTGGAGGCATCGGCGCTGCGCAGCAGTTTGCCAACCTCGCCCTTGTCATCGAGGGCAGCCAGCAGAAACAGTTCGCTGGAGATGTAGCTGTCTTTGCGCTGTTGCGCCAGCTTGTCAGTTTGATTCAGCATGCGCCCAAGTTCATTGGATACACTGACATCACCTCCGCTGCCCTGCACAGAGGGCATTCTGTCGAGTATTTCACCGAGGCTG
>JAUVEG010000255.1 GCA_030594925.1 Gammaproteobacteria bacterium | reverse complement strand
CCCCACCCTGTCATGTCGTCTGCGGTACGGAGCTTCACCAGCCAGCCATCGCGGCAATAGAGCACCCCCTGCGCTGTATTCCAGTGGGTTGAGAATGGAAGTGAGTAAGGGAGCTGCTGGATTTTTACAATTGCAGAACCAGCACTGCCGGAATTTGGTATCAAATCACTCCACAGTTTCATGAAAAGCCATACCCAACTCTTCGGCCAGAATGGCAAGCCGTTTATCACGCGTCCATAGAAAACCATCTCTGCTTAAAGCAAGAGATGCAAGGAGATGTACATCAATAAACCCAACGCCCCTACCCATGAGATGGTTGCGATCTATAAAGTACAATACCTCATCATCCCTGACCAATGGAGTGGCAGGTAAATTCTTTATTAGAGAGAGAAATGTGTCACGATTTTTGAGATTTCCGCAGGCTAGTTCTCCGATGATAAAAGGATGAGTAAAGACCTGTGACCTGTTCAGCAATGACACCAGGATTTCATCCCCTTTGCGCAGATGATCAATCCAGACGGATGTGTCAGCCAGAATCATGAACGGTTTTCTGATTGCCGTCGGGGTATCTTTTCTATATTCGGCTCGCTCCCTCCAAGAGAGGCAAGGCGCCTGCTGCTTTCGCGTTCAATAAGCGCCTGTAGGCCGTTGCGAATAATAGCCGTTTTTTCCTTGATACCCGTGAGCAGCTGAGCTTCTGCAAGCAACTCATCGTCAATATTCAATGTCGTTCTCATTTTCGCCCTCATATGCATTGATTGTCAATCAATGTATGCCTGTTTAATGCATATGTCAAATTTTCACAATAACAATCCCAGCGTGATCAGCACGCCAAACAGCAGTTGCAGCTGAGCTGTCTGCACAAGTATTGCATTCATCTCAACCCCGTGCGGATGACGGAAAAAACGCAGGATCAAAACCACGGCCCACGGCAGCAGCAGCAATGGCAGCCAGCGAGTCGATGCACCCGGCATGAGAAACGGCAGCAAGAAGGGCAGCAGCAACAGCAATAGGTATTCGATACACGAGAAGCCTGAGCCAAAGCGCACCGCCAGGGTGCGTCGTCCGGCACGTTGGTCTGCGTCATGGTCACGGGTGTTATTGACCACCAGCACCGCTGCTGCAAGCAGTCCAAGTGCGCTGCCGATTGCAAAAGCCACCCATTGCAGTTCAAGAGTCTGCAGATAATAGCTTCCCATGACTGCAGCGATGCCAAAAAACAGGTAGACAAAGAGCTCGCTGAAACTTGTGTAGGAGAGCGGCCAGGGTCCACCGGAGTATGCTGCCCCGGAAACAAGTGCAGCAATTCCCAGTAGCAGAATCGGCCAGCCGCCAACGCTGACAAGATAAATTCCTGCTGCAAAAGCTGTCATAAATGCAAACAGGGACCCCCTTTTGACTTCACCGGCAGAAAGCCACCCCTGCGCTGTTGCACGCGCCGGCCCCAAACGCTGCTGTGTATCTGCACCGCGTTCAAAATCGGAAGCATCGTTATGCAGGTTGGTTCCAATCTGAATCATCACTGCAGCCAGCAGGGTCGCTGCAAAAACAAGCCAATCTATGATCGCATGCTGTCGCCATGCCAGAGCCGTGGCGGCGACAACCGGAATAACGGCCATGCTCAACGTTTTGGGGCGTATTGCCGACAGCCAGGCTGCTGCTCTATTCATTGTGCGTGCTGATTCGCGGTCAATATGTTCATGGGCGGCGGGGAAAACGACTGAAGTCGGGTGTGCGCTTTTCGACAAAGGCGTCACGCCCCTCCTGTGCCTCCTCTGTCATATAGAAGAGCGCGGTGGCGTTGCCAGCCAGCTCCTGGATCCCTGCGGCGCCATCGGTGTCGGCATTAAAGGCCGCTTTTAGAACACGCAGTGCAGTGGGAGAGTGCTGCAGGATTTGACGGCACCAGCTCAGTGTCTCCTGCTCCAGGTCCTGAAGCGGCACCACGGTATTCACCAGCCCCATTTGCAGCGCGGCCTGTGCATCATACTGACGGCACAGGAACCAGATCTCCTTGGCTTTTTTCTGCCCCACGGTGCGCGCCAGTATCGATGAGCCAAGACCGGCATCAAAACTGCCAACTTTGGGGCCTGTCTGTCCAAATACCGCGTTCTCCGCAGCAATGGTCAGATCACACACCAGATGCAGAACGTGTCCACCGCCGATGGCATAACCGGCAACCATGGCGATGACGGGCTTCGGCAGACTCCTGATCTGACGCTGCAGCTCCAACACATTGAGGTGCTGAACACCCTGTGCGTCCTTATACCCACCCTGTTCGCCGCGTACTTTCTGATCGCCTCCTGAGCAGAATGCCTTCTCTCCTGCGCCGGTGAGAATAATCACACCGATCTCTTCAGCCATGTGGGCATGACGAAATGCATCGATCATTTCGCTCACGGTTTCCGGGCGAAAGGCATTACGCACCTCGGGACGGTTGATGGTGATCTTTGCGATGCCATCTGCATGCTCATAACGTATATCTGAAAAATCGAGATGGGGAACAGGTTTCCAGTTCATAGCCTTTTTGCTGCAGGTAGTTCAATCAAATGGGAGTATACCCAAGATCAGCGCATCAATTGCCGCTATCAACCGAAAAATGAATCCCGGCAGGGTCAACGATTTGTCGCGAATTGTTAACAGATAATTACTGCAGGAGGATTAGACTCTACGCATGTTAATTCTCCACAGGAGTTTTCAGAGATGAAACATCTGAAAAGCACAGAATCATGAGCATACTGATAGAGCAGACAGAAGAGGAATTGCGTGCAGAAATCAATTTCTGGAATAAATTTGTAGCCGAGTGGCAGGAGGTCAGAGATGAGCCGGCGCATCCACGCGCCTTTGAGGCGCTGGATCGTGCAGAATCAAGACTGGAGCATGTATTAACGGATCAAAACCGGCAGGATGAAAGCAGAGGTTACTCCACATTGTTGCATTAAAGAGGCAACCTCAAAATTTCTCAATTACCTCGTGCTTTATTGAACCTGTAGTCAGCGACAGCGCATTACAGTTTCCCTATGCGGCGCAATGTGCTGTCACTTATTACGCTCTACGCCATGACGAATTAATGATTCTCCCAAATAAAGGCCTTTATCTGCCTGTATCCGTGTTCATCTGTGGTTAAATTTCTTGTAGTTATTTCCGTGTAATCCGCCTGTTCCGTGGTGAAAGATTTTTCCTTCTTCAATCCGCCATCACTGTGCGT
>JAUVEG010000161.1 GCA_030594925.1 Gammaproteobacteria bacterium | reverse complement strand
GGTATAAAAGAGTCGGTACTGAGGACTGAGGATCGAGGACTGGGGTGAAAAGTGGTTTGCCGTTACTCATTCCTCAGCCCTCACTCCTCAGTCCTATCTCTTCATTCTCGTTCTTCGATCCAGGCCATCTGAATGGCCTCGAGAATCTTCTCTCCGACATGTTCGGGATCATCATCAAAATCGGGCAGCGCCATGATCCAGTTGCGTAGATCAACAAAGTTGATATTTTTTGGGTCTATATCGGGATAACTCTCATCCAGCTCAATCGCGATATCCAGGGTATCCAGCCATTTCAATGACATAAGATTTGTCTCTGTAGGGTGTAATAAGCTCCGCGCATTACACCGGTATTCGTTGATGCCATAGATAGTATGGTGCAATGCGCAAGCTTATTGACACCCTACGGTTCTAAGGACCCAGTCCTCAACCCTTAGTCCTCAGTCCTGTTTATTAGTGATTTTCCGAAACCATGTTGATGGTGTATTTGGGGATTTCGATTACCAGGTCCTCATCGTCTACTACTGCCTGACAGCTGAGCCGGGAGTCAGGCTCCAGACCCCACGCCTTGTCGAGCATGTCATCTTCGATCTCGGTGGATTCCTCGAGTGAATCAAAACCTTCGCGCACGATAACGTGGCAGGTTGTGCATGCGCAGGATTTTTCACAGGCGTGCTCGATCTCAATGCCGTGCTCAAGCGCCGCATCACAGATGGTCGTACCCGGCTTGGCTTCAATGACCATGCCCTCCGGGCAGTGCTCTTCGTTAGGAAGAAAGATCAACTGGGGCATTACTTCTCCGGGGCTTCAAATTCGTGAATGTTGTGGCCTGCCATGGCGTCGTGGATGCTGCTGTTCATACGCCGCTCCACATAGAAATCACAGCTCTGCTCCAATGCTTTAATGCCATCCTCGATTGCTGCGGCATCATCTCCATCGGCAAGTAGCTGCAGCTGCTGCAACGCTGCATCAATCTGTTGGCGCTCTTCATTGTCCAGCAGCTGCTTGCCATCTTTCGCCAGTGCAGCCGTCAGCGCCTCGATGACACGCTCAGCTTCCACCTGCTGTTCGCGCAGCTGGCGGAATTTGACATCCTCTTCGGCATGTTCCATCGATGCGCGCAGCATATCTGCGATCTCGTTGTCTGACAAACCATAGGAGGGTTTCACTTCAATGCGCGCCTTGACGTGTTGCGTCTGCTCTTCCGCTTCGACACTGAGCAGACCATCGGCATCGACCTGAAAGGTAACGCGGATGCGCGCAGCACCGGCAACCATTGGCGGAATGCCGCGTAATTCAAATCGCGCCAGTGAACGGCAGTCGGCGACCAGGTCGCGTTCGCCCTGGACGACATGCACCGCCATTGCGCTCTGCCCATCTTTAAAGGTGGTGAACTCCTGCGCGCGTGCGACCGGAATGGTGGTGTTGCGCGGAATGATGGTTTCCACCAGGCCACCCATGGTCTCGATGCCGAGTGACAGTGGCGTTACATCCAGCAGAAGAATCTCCTCATCGGGCTTGTTGCCGGCAAGAATATCTGCCTGTACTGCAGCGCCGATCGCAACAACCCGATCCGGATCGATGTCGACCAGCGGTTCACGGCCAAAGAATTCGCCCACCAGTTGACGTACGCGCGGAACACGGGTCGAGCCGCCGACCATCACCACATCCTCGATCTCATCTACAGTGACGCCGGCACCACGCAGCGCCCGGCGGCAGGCAACGATAGTTTTACGGATCAAGGGGTCGACAAGCTGCTTGAATGTGTGGCGATCGAGTTCGCCTTGCCAGCCAATGCTGCTGACTTCGATGTCGGCGCGCTCGTGTAGCGTCAGTGTTTCTTTGATAGAGCGTGCAGTCTGCATCAATTGACGCTGCAGACTGGCATCCGGCTGCGTGATGCCAGCCTGCTCAATGATCCACTCGGCAATATGATGATCGAAATCATCACCGCCAAGCGCTGAATCACCACCTGTGCCCATCACTTCAAAGAGGCCTTTATTGAGACGCAGAATCGAGATGTCGAAGGTTCCGCCACCAAGGTCATAGATGGCGTGTATACCGTCAGCGCTCTTGTCGAGTCCATAGGCGATGGCGGCAGCGGTCGGTTCATTCAGCAGTCGAAAAACATTCAGGCCTGCAAGGTTGGCGGCATCCTTGGTCGCCTGCCGCTGGGCATCGTCAAAATAGGCGGGAACGGTCACCACGACGCCGCTCAATGCTCCACCAAGCGCCTCTTCGGCGCGTTGCTGCAGGACTTTGAGGATCTCTGCAGAAATCTCGACAGGAGTCACATTGCCGCGACGGGTTTGTATGCGGGGAACAGCAGAGTCAGTTGCTGCGAACCTGTAGGGAAGCTCGCTGCCGAGAAGACGCAGATCTTCAACACCGCGCCCCATCAGACGTTTGATAGAGCTGATGGTATTCAGAGGATCAATAATTTGCTGCTGCTGAGCCTCTTCACCCACGATAATGCCGGAGTTAGTGTAGGCAACGACAGATGGCAGCAGATGCTCTCCCTGTGTATCGGCAAGTGTTTGCGCTTCTCCACTGCGAACAGCAGCCACCAGTGAATTTGTGGTTCCCAGATCAATGCCGGCGGCAAGCCGGTGTTGATGTGGCGCATCGCTTTCTCCTGGCTCGGCAATTTGTAACAAAGCCATTAGAGCATCTCCTCCTCGAGTCTGGCTTCAACGATTTCAGCCTCTGTATGAAGTTTTTTCAGGAATTGCATTTTTCTTACTTTTTCCCGCGCCACTTGCAACTGCTTTTCATCCGGCATCTCGAAATCAATCGCCATGCTGCTGATGAGCCGGTTGAACATGGTGCTGACGCGATCCATAAAGTGTGAAGCGGCGTCCATGGGATCTGCCTGGCGGGGAATTTCAGAGAGCTCTTCACGCAGTTCCAGTTGCTCCATCAAAAAGCCGGTGTCTGTGGTGGTCTCTGTATCAGGATCAAAATCAACACCGTGCAGACGCAACAGATATTGTGCGCGTAGCAGAGGGTCTTTGAGGGTTTCGAAGGCTTCGTTGATATAGACTGATCCCTGCATGGCAAGGCGCTGCTCATGTTCCGTGGCATTAACATACCGGTCGGGATGTACGACACGCTGCAGATCGCGATAACGCTGCCGAATTTTTTGGATATCAATGACATATCCGACAGACATGCCAAACAGCTCGAAGTAGTTTTTCGACAGATCAAGCATAGAAGCGGTTGTTGTTGACTAGTAATCCTTGAGTAACCGACATCTTTACAAATGAGTCGTATTTCAATAACCAAAAATGACTCTCGCAAAGACGCAAAGCTTTCGCGTCCTGCTTACGCCCCTGACCTACATCCATGTAGGCCAAGCCCGCCAAGAAAACCCTTTGCGTTCTTGGCGTCTTAGCGAGAGAAAATATTTTCTTTCATGCCTCGTCAGTCTGAGGCTTGATCTCGCTAGATGGTGAAGCTCTCACCGCAGCCGCACTGATTCTTGGCGTTGGGATTGTTGAATTTAAAACCTTCATTGAGGCCTTCCTTGCCGAAATCGAGTTCAGTGCCGTCGAGATAGATGAGACTCTTGTTATCGATAATCACCTTGACGCCGTGATCTTCAAAAATCGTATCATCTTCGTTAGTTTCGTCTACGAATTCGATAATATAGGCCATTCCTGAACAACCGGATGTCTTTACACCGAGACGCACGCCAAGCCCCTTGCCGCGATTGGCAATGAAACTGCTGACGCGATCTGCCGCAGCTTGTGTCAGGGTGATGGCCAACTGATCAGCCTTCCTGTTTGGACTGGTAATCAGTAATGGCGGCGCGGATGGCATCCTCAGCAAGCACCGAGCAGTGTACTTTCACAGGCGGCAGCGCCAACTCTTCGGCGATGTCGGTATTCTTGATCTCCTGCGCCTCGTCCAGGGTCTTGCCCTTGACCCACTCGGTGAGCAGGCTGCTGGAAGCGATCGCCGAGCCGCAGCCATAGGTTTTGAATTTGGCGTCTTCAATAACGCCATCATCGCTGACCTGAATCTGCAGACGCATCACGTCGCCGCAGGCGGGAGCGCCAACCATGCCGGTGCCGACATCGTTGGAATCAGTATCCATCACGCCAACATTGCGTGGATGCTCATAATGGTCAATGACCTTTTCACCGTATGCCATGCTGCTACCCTCTAATTAATTGTCATTCAGGCGAAGTCAGGAATGACGATGTACCTAAAACCTAACACCTAAAACTTAATAACCTGCCTAAACCTACCTCAATGCGCCGCACACTCGATCGACTTGATATCTATGCCGTCTTTATACATATCCCACAACGGTGAGAGTTCGCGCAGCCGCTTAACCTGTTCATGCATCATCTCAATGACGTAGTCAATCTCTTCTGCTGTCGTAAAACGGCCAATCGTAAAACGAATTGAGCTATGCGCCAACTCATCGTCCCGCCCCAGCGCCCGCAGCACA
>JAUVEG010000078.1 GCA_030594925.1 Gammaproteobacteria bacterium | reverse complement strand
GTACCAAGATGTGCGGAATTTTTGTTTGTGGTTTTTGTTGCCACGTCGGGCGCATAGTGAACTATGTAACCAGAGTGGCGGCGAAAAGCACGGACAAAAAGGCAAGCGAGATTGGTATTTTAATAAATGCCTCATCCCTTATATGAATGTTAATGTAATTGCTCAATAACCCGGTGCTTGATCACATGCGCGAGGCTATTGAGAGCTTACACTGTTATTCAAGTAGTACGAAAGAGACCTGACAACATGCTAAAGCGACTGACAATTCCAACACTACTAATCATGCTTTCAAGCGGCGTCGAGGCATTGACGCTGGGCCAAATTCATGTTCACTCCTTTATCAACCAGCCGCTGAAAGCCACAATTGATCTGCAAGGAGTCAAAGCGGATGAACTCGCGGCACTCAAGATCAAGCTTGCTTCGCGTACTGACTTCAAGAATGCCGGTGTTGACTGGAGTGAGCAACTTGAAGGTTTAAGCTTTTCAATCATCCACAATAATAAAGGCCCGGCAATCAGGGTGACCAGCCGCAAGGTCGTGGCAGAGCCTTTTCTGAGCTTTGTTGTTGACGCCAGGTGGGCCAATGGCAAGATGATCAAGGATTTTACGCTGTTGCTTGATCCTCCTCTCTACTCTGGAAAAAAAGCTGCTGCGATTGATGTAGCTGATGCTGCAAGTGTGACTGCCAGGCAGCCTGTTAAATCTGATGATATCGAACTCCAGCCACAAAAACAGAGTGTGTCACCAGCGCCGTCTCAAGGTGAGAAAGAGGTGGCCTCTCCGGACGGCGGCAAAGCAGCAGGCTCTGCTGTGCAGACAATGACGGGCACAAGTTTATGGCAGGTTGCTTCCAAAGCACGCCCCGCCAATGCAACCATGCAGCAGACCATGATTGCTATACATGAGGAGAATCCGGAGTCATTTATTCGCGGTAATATGAATCTTCTGAAAAAAGGTCAGATGATGCGTATACCTTCTGCGCAGGTCATTCAGGGTATCTCAAAGGGAGCTGCCAATGAGAGGGTAGCCCAACACGATAAGGCCCTGCGCTCTAGAAAAGCAGTCACATTGTCGAAACGTCTCTCTCCTGATGTTATTACGCCGGTAGTCGAACCTGCACCAGCAGAGACGACAGCGCCGCAGAGTGCAGCAACTGTCACGCCGCAGTCGAGCGCCGGGCGGTTACGCCTGGATTCTGCAGCTGATGATATCGACGAGGGCGCAGTGAGTGGAGATCCCGCATCAGGTGGGGCGGCTCTCTCCACAGAAGCAGTTGCAGGTAAAGAGAACAAGACATTGAGATCACGTGTCGCATTGTTGGAAAATCAGCTGAAAGTAGCGCACAAACTGATCCGGATGAAGGGTGAACTGGCTCAATTACAGAAGTTGTATCGCCAGATCGATGCGCAGAGGGCGGAGGCTGATGCTGATCAAACAGAACTCACTGATGAACAACTTCTGCTTCTGGCTGATGCCGCAGAAAAAACAGTTGCTGGAGAGTCTGATCAAGAGACATTGAGTGCTGATGTTGCTGGTATAAAGGAGGAAGCTCTTGCCGCTGACAACCCTGAGCAGCAACAGACATCAGCGGCAGCTGATAAGAGTGAAGAGGTTGAATCCTCTCCGGATGATGCCGATCAACTCTCTGCAACTGCAGCGGGCGATGAAGCTCCGTCAGAGGATGCCGCCTCTTCACTGGCAACAACAGAGGAGCAGCAAACCGGGAGCCTGCAGACTGAAACAGAGAGTGTTGCAAGTAGAGAGGAGCGCGTCATGCCATCCACTGAGGATCAGCGCAAGGATGCTGCCGTCACCCCTGGAATCAGCCCTGCGTCAATTATTGAAGGCGTTGACAATAACCTGCTGTTTGGTGCGGGTGGAGTTGCTGTTCTAGGACTAATACTCTCTTTTCTGCTTGGTCGTCGTGGCGGCAAAAAAAATACGCGGCCTGATTTGGCTTACAACGATAAAAACCCGGCTGACGGGAGTCTGCCAGAAGTAAGGGGGGCTGATGAGAGCAGCGGGGTTGCTCAAGAGAGTGAGGTCGAGAGCGTCAGAGAGTCATCTGATGCGGATGAGACCCTGGCCCAACAGCCAAAACAGCAACCCACGAAAGGCTTCGAGCCTCCTGAGACTCTCTCGATTGAGGAGCCGTTAGCACTCGATCCTTTGGAACTTGCAAAAGTCCTGATGCGCAACGGAGAAAATCGCCAGGCGCAGGAGGTTCTTATGCAGGCAATTGAAGAGGATCCGGGGCGCATGGAGTTGCAGATGCAGTTGCTGGAGTTACTCCACACGGATAAAGAGCGTCATGCATTTGAAGTGGAGATGAACCGGCTGGAGACAAGCGGACTCAATATCGACCCGGACGATTGGCAAAAAATCGAACGTATGCATGCTGATTTACTTTCAACCGGCATTGATTCAACGGATGTTGTGAGCCGGGAGCATCCTGAAGCAGAGATCATTAATCTCGATTTTGGTTCAGCAGAAAACAGCAGCGCCGAGGATGTGGCTGAGGATGGAAACCCCTCCGATTCCGACCTTGAGGAGGCGCTGCATGCTTTTGAGATGGTGCTCGAAGATAGAAAGTCTGATGCGTTGCTTCCGGACGCTGCCGTTGCTCTGGATGAAACTGCAACAATACTCGATAACCCTGTCATCAGTGCAATGCCAAGTTCAGAAATTATTGAAGATCTGGAACTGGAGGAAGATCTTGTTGTCGATGAGAGCGATGAAACTGATCATCAGATAGAGGCCATCACACTCGATGACTCATTCGGCATCGATTCACACATCAACGATGATTTTGATGATGTTTTTACAGCGAGTAGCGATCAGGAGGAAGGAGAGGGTGATGCATTCTCCCTCGCAAAGGAAGATACGCTGCCGACTGCAGAGTTTGAGGAACTCTCCATCACCTCATTCGATACTGATCCATCGGCTTTGAAACGTGCTGAGTTAGATGCAAAAATTGATCTGGCCGCTGCTTTTGCCGATATGGGTGACGTGGATGGAGCAAAGGGTATACTTGATGAAGTCATGTCTGAAGGCAGTGAGCAGCAACAGCGGGCTGCACAGGAAATGCTGAAAAAATATCTCTGAATCGGGGATTGTTCCACACATGCGTATCGCTCTGGGCATTGAATATAATGGCAGCGGGTTTCATGGCTGGCAGATGCAGCAGCAGGGCATCAGGAGTGTCCAGCATGTGGTGGAACAGGCCATTGCAACGGTTGCCGATCATGCGGTTCGCGTCCACTGCGCAGGGCGTACGGATACCGGTGTACATGCGCTGGAGCAGGTCATACATTTCGATACTGAGGCACAGCGTCCGCAGCGAGCCTGGACGCAAGGTGTCAATGTCAACCTGCCTGATGATGTCAGCGTTCTCTGGGCTACTCGAGTCCCTGAAGAGTTTCACGCCAGATTTTCCGCCGAACGGCGCTGCTATCGCTACCTGATTCTGAATCGCCCGATGCGTTCTGCGCTGCAGCACGGCAGGGCCACCTGGATTCATCGTCTGCTGGATGCTGAAGTGATGCACACCGCCGCCCGGGCGCTGGCAGGAACGCATGACTTCAGCTCCTATCGCGCACTGGGTTGTCAGGCGAAAAGCCCCGTACGGACGCTGCATCATATCTCTGTAACACGGCGAGGCGAGATTCTCGAGCTCAGAGTTGAAGCCAATGCATTCCTGCATCACATGGTCCGAAATATTGCCGGCGTGTTGATCGCCATTGGTAAAGGCGAGGCCGGCAGTGAATGGGCAAAAGAGGTGCTGGAGTTGCGCGATCGACGATTGGGTGGAGTCACGGCTCCTCCCGACGGGCTCTATTTTGAGAAGGTGCAGTATCCAGAGAGGTTTGAGTTACCAGGAAGGTGTTAGGTTTTAAGTTGTTAGGTTTTAGGAAGCCCGTAGTAAGTTCCGCGCACTGCTCCGATCACTTAAAACCTAAAACCTAACACCGCCCCCTAGCCCTGATCGTAAATTTATAGGACAATATCGCTCTTTATATGATGGCTGTCACTACTATCCCTTTCTATGCGAACACGCGTTAAAATTTGCGGCATCACCCGGGCTCAGGATGGAGTCGCCGCTGCTGCTGCCGGCGCTGATGCCATTGGACTTGTCTTTTATCCCAAAAGTCCCAGGTGCGTGGAGATCGACCAGGCGGCTGAAATTGCCTCGATGTTGCCGCCGTTTGTCACCAAAGTCGCACTCTTTGTGAATGCGTCTGCTGATGAGATAGGGCAGGTGGTTAGTCAGGTTCCAATTGACCTGATTCAGTTTCATGGCGACGAGTCCCCCGATTTTTGCTATGCACAGGATAAGCCGTATATCAAGGCGATTCGCATGAAGCCCGGGGTGAATTTGCACAAACAGAGGGAGCTTTATCATCAATCCTGCGGACTGCTGGTGGACAGCTATCGCGCAGGAGTTCCCGGCGGAACCGGGGAAAGTTTTAACTGGTCGCTAATTCCATCCGATCTCTGTGCTGAGATTGTACTGGCGGGAGGATTAACCCCGCATAACGTGGCCGATGCCATTTGCGCAGTTCAGCCGTGGGGTGTGGATGTCAGCGGTGGTGTTGAAGCGGCTAAAGGCATTAAAGATGCGCAAGCAATTAAACAACTGATTCGAGGAGTCGAACTTGGCGATCGAAAAACCGACTAACTGGCATCAGATGCCGGACCAACGCGGCCATTTTGGCCCTTATGGCGGCATCTTTGTCTCTGAGACTCTGATGGGCGCGCTCTCTGAACTGAATGTTGCCTATGAGCGCTATATGCAGGATGAGACCTTCCTCGCCGAACTGGATGCTGACCTGGCAAACTATGTCGGACGGCCGTCACCGCTCTACCATGCCGAACGCTGGAGTCGTGAACTGGGCGGTGCGCAGATCTACTTGAAGCGTGAGGATCTCAATCACACCGGCGCCCACAAGGTGAATAACACCATCGGCCAGGCGCTGCTCGCCAGTCGTATGGGCAAGAGTCGTATTATTGCCGAAACCGGGGCAGGGCAGCATGGCGTTGCAACAGCAACCGTTGCTGCACGCCTGGGTCTGGAGTGCGTCGTCTATATGGGGGAGGTCGACATCGCCCGCCAGGAGGCCAATGTCTACCGCATGCGTCTGCTTGGCACCGAGGTTGTTGCCGTAACATCCGGATCCCGCACACTCAAGGATGCCCTGAATGAAGCGATGCGCGACTGGGTAACCAATGTCGATGATACCTTCTACATTATTGGAACCGTTGCAGGTCCGCATCCCTATCCGGCGATGGTGCGTGATTTTCAGACCATCATCGGGCGCGAAGCACGCCGGCAGATGCTGGAGATGACAGGGGAACTGCCTGATGCACTCATCGCCTGTGTTGGTGGAGGCTCCAATGCGATCGGATTGTTTCATCCCTTCCTGAATGATGCCGATGTTGCGATTTATGGTGTTGAGGCCGCTGGTGACGGCATCGATACCGGTCGTCACGCCGCGCCTCTGTGCGCGGGCAGCCCGGGTGTGCTGCACGGCAATCGCACCTATCTGATGGAAGATGAGAATGGACAGATTATTGAAACCCACTCGATCTCGGCCGGACTCGATTACCCCGGCGTCGGCCCCGAACATGCGTGGCTGAAAGATACACAGCGCGCCAACTATGTTGCCATCACCGATGATGAGGCGCTGCTGGCATTTCATGCGCTAACGCGTATCGAAGGGATTATTCCGGCGTTGGAGTCCAGCCACGCGCTGGCATACGCCATGAAGCTCGCTCCGCAAATGCAGCCGCAACAGAGACTGCTGGTGAATCTCTCCGGTCGGGGAGACAAGGATATGCACACTGTTGCTGCACGCGAGGGGATCAAGCTATGAGCCGTATTCAATCCTGTTTTGCCAAACTCAAAGAGAGGCAGCGTGTTGCATTGATTCCCTTTATCACTGCCGGTGATTTCGAGCCGGCATTGACAGTGCCATTGATGCATGCGCTGGTGGAATCAGGCGCCGATCTGATTGAACTGGGCATCCCCTTCTCTGATCCTATGGCGGATGGGCCGGTGATTCAGAAGGCTGCAGAGCGAGCGCTCGAGCACAATGTCAGCCTCAGGGATGTGTTGCAGATGGTTGCTGAATTCCGCCGGCGTGATGCAGTGACCCCTGTGCTTTTGATGGGATATCTCAATCCGGTCGAGGTGATGGGCTACGCAGCCTTTGCTGCTGAGGCAGGCGAGGCCGGTGTTGACGGCATCCTGATCGTTGACCTTCCACCGGAAGAGGGTGAGGAGATTCTTCCTCTACTCTATGCGCATCGGATCGATCCTGTTTTTTTGATTGCGCCGACGAGCGACCGCAGCCGCATACAGAAAATTTGTGACGCCTCGCGTGGTTACGTCTATTATGTATCCCTGAAAGGGATAACGGGGGCAGGGCATCTCGATCTCGATTCTGTTGCACAAAAGGTAACCGAAATCAGGGGGATCACGCAATTGCCAATCGGCGTCGGCTTTGGAATCAAGGATGCAGCAACAGCTGCGGCGATGGGAAAACTGGCCGATGCCGTGATCGTAGGCAGTGCGATTGTCAATCGTATTGCACAGCATCAGGGTGATG
>JAUVEG010000137.1 GCA_030594925.1 Gammaproteobacteria bacterium | reverse complement strand
GGAAAAATATTGAATACCTGGGAGGTCGATTCGGCTGAAGTGCTGGCTTCACAGGAGGTGCATGATATCTCCGTGGCTATCGGCGCCGACCCTGGACATAGTGATCTATCGCGGCTGCGATTTGGAAAAATCTGTATTCTTGCTGATGCGGACTCCGATGGCCTGCATATCGCCACCCTGCTGTGTGCGCTTTTCATGCGCCATTTCCCCCGCCTGGTGGAGGAGGGTCATGTCTACGTGGCCATGCCGCCGCTGTTTCGCATCGATGTAGGAAAGAGGGTCTTTTATGCGCTCGATGATGCGGAGAGAGAGGGGATTCTGGATCGCATCGCTGCGGAAAAACTGCGTGGAAAAATCTCTATCCAGCGTTTCAAGGGACTGGGTGAGATGAATCCGAAGCAGCTGCGGGAGACGACGATCCACCCGGATACCAGACGCCTGGTACAGTTGACTGTCGAGGTAGAGGAGGAAGCGATGCAGATGATGGACATGCTGCTGGCCAAAAAGCGCGCCGGCGACCGCAAAAGCTGGCTGCAGGAGAAGGGCGACATGGCGGAGGTGTAAGTAATTATTTGTTGTTTTTCCACAGATGAACACAGATAAACACGGATGAAAAGAGACTGAAATTTCTTGTATTTGGTATGGAATTTTAGAATGAGCGAAGCACATTGCACCGGTAAAATGGTGGGATGCGCTGTCGCTTATACCACCCTACACTCGTACCCACAGATTTAAACGGATTTAGAGCAACATGGCTATCCGTGTGTATCTGTGTTCATCTGTGGATAAAAAAAGCTTTTCCTTCCAGTCATTTTGAAAACTGGATCACCTTCTTCTGTGGCTGCAGATTGATCTCCTGGATGACCGCGCCCTCTCTTGCATTCAGCATCAACAGTGCAGCTTCTGCGACATCTTCTGCAATCAGGTGCTGGTCCGGTTTGTCGCCGGGCTGGAAGCCGAGTTCGTCAAAAAAGGAGGTGTTGACCATGCCCGGATTGATGATGCCGATACGCACGCCGCTGGCTGAGCACTCCTCCTGCAGCGATTGCACCAGTCCGCGCAGGCCAAATTTGGTGGCGCTGTAGACGGCGCCATTCCTACCGCCGGCAAGAGCCGCCTCCGAACCGATAAAGATCAGATTGCCGCTTTTCTTCGCTTTCATGGCGGGCAGGAATTTACGCGCAATCAATATCTGGCTGGTGAGATTGAGATTGATCAGCTGCTCGATGCGCAATACCGAGAACTGCTCCAGGGAGCCAAAAACTCCCTGGCCGGCATTCAGAATCAATCCATCCACATTGGGATGGTCTGCATCGATCTCATTCAATTTCTCAGGCAGTGAGCGCAAGTCACTGAGATCAGCGGTGATATGTGTGAAATTTTCTGAACTGAACTCCGGCAGATTGCGGCTGATGCCTATCACCTGGTGTCCCATGTCGAGCAGACGATGCGTGATGGCGGCGCCGATTCCACGGCTGCAACCGGTGACCAGATATGTAATTTGCTTGTTCATATGTCCTATACCTGAAAAAGTGAGTGCAGAAAATCGTCCAGCAAACTCATCTGCGGCTTCATCCACTGCTCAAGCATAGCTGAAGAGGGAGTATTGATGGCGGTTTTTTGATTATCCGAGATGACCTTGATGCAATGCACAAACTGTGGCTGTGAGAAACGCCTTGCGGTAAAGGCAAAGCCGCTGGCCTCCATGTCAAATACTCCCTTGTCGCGCTGATCACTCCTGTGAGGTTGGTCATAGGTATAGAGCGCGGCTGTTTTCCATGGAGGCTTGTCAGGAAGCGATAGATGTAAAACACGCTCTGTTGCAACGTCGATGACTTTGCTGGCGAGATAGGTGCTGCCCGGGGCATCAACGGCATGACCGGCGATGCCGAGGTTGATCCACACGGCATCTCTATGAAACCCTGTTTTCCCGTAGAGGTATGCAGTAGCCGCTGCAGCATTGCTCTTGCCGCTGCCCGAGATCACCAGTGCAATATCGTCAACGCGATAGAGCGGGAACTCCTGCTGTTGCCGCTGCTCAAGCCGGTAATGGCTGATCAGTGCAGCGGCTTCCGCCCTGTAGGCAACCACAAAACAGATCATGGCTGTTTCTCAAGAGTCCCATGCTCTGTCAACAGAGTGCTGTAGAGAGTTTCAATTTCCCTGTATTTATCGGCTCTCTGTTGATTGCCGCGTTTCTCTGCTCCCTTGTAGAGTATGCGGGCTTTGCGCAGCAGGGTTTTGACAACGAGCTGCCTTTGATGCGCCTTCAGCTTGGGATCCTGCATGATTTTCTGCAGGGCCCGGATGCGAAAGCGATCCATGCCCCAGTGTTTGCGTGACAACTGGTCGTCATGGCCGCCATATTTGAGAATCTGCGGCGTCTCGACAAACAGCACCGCCTCATGCAAACAGATGCGCAGCCACAGATCGTAGTCCTCGCAGGCGGGCAGGGTCTCGTCGAAAAGACCAATCTCATTGAAAAGTGTGCGATGAATGACCACTGAAGAGGGGGAGATGACGCACAGCGGCAGGCACTGCTGGAAAATATGGCCGCCGCTTTTGGCGTGTTTTTTCATCTGATTGACGTGCACGCCGTTGCGGATCCAGTTCTCCTGCGTATGGCACAGGCGATAACCGGGATGCTGCTCAAGCAGATCGGCCTGGCTCTTCAGTTTGTCAGGCAGCCAGGCGTCATCCGAGTCGAGAAAAGCGATCCACTCACCGCAGGCATGACGGATACCGCTGTTGCGTGCAGCGCTGACGCCTGAGTTGTGTTGATAGATGTAGTTGATGGGGATGGAAGCACCGGATTGGAACTCTCCCACCACTTTTTGCGTATGGTCGATAGAGCCATCATCGACGATAATGATCTCCTTCGCCGGCAGGCTCTGCTGCAGCACGGATTCAATAGCGTGTCCAAGCACATCAACCCTGTTAAAGGTCGGAATGATAACCGAGAAAGAAAGGTCCATCTAGCGAGAACAAGTCTCAGACTGCCGAAGCATGAAAGAGAGTATTTTCTCTCGCAAAGACGCCAAGACCGCAAAGGGTTTTCTTGGCGAGCTTCGCGTCTTTGCGAGAGCCATTCTTAAAATTGGCACATTTGTAAAAATGATGATTTCTCAAGGATTCTAGTGGAGGAGACCGAACATACGGCTGCGGTATTTCGCAGCAACGGGATGTTCGCCCAGAATATCGAATACCCGGATCATCGCCTTGCGAGCGGCATCTTCTCCATAATCACGATCCTTCTGCAGCAGTATCATCAGCTGGTCCAGTGCGGCTTCCAGCTGGTTATGCATCACCAGCTGCGCAGCCAGCTGGTAGCGCGCCTTGCTAGCGCCGGCGTCTGCAGCAACGATTTTTTCGAGCTCTTCCAGCGGTGGAGCATCGACAGTCACCTCGTCGAACACGATCTGCGCCCGCATTGCCGCCACTTCAGGCTTTTTCTGCTCATCCTCGGGAAGGGAGTCGAGCGCCTGCTGCGCTGCATCACTCTCGCCGATGCTTGCCTTGAGTTGCGCAAGGGCAATGATGGCACGTGAATTGGCGGGGTTCTCTTCAAGAGCCTGCGCAATCAAGTCGGCAGCGGCATCGGCATCGCCCTGCTGTAACAGCTGCTGCGCCTGCTCGGCAATGTTATCGGATTCATGTGAAATATGTTTGTCAAGAAAAGCGCGGATCTGCTCTTCCGGCAGGGCGCCGGTGAATTCATCGACCATTTGACCGTTCACGAACAGCTTGCAGGCGGGGATGCTGCGAATCTGGAACTGGCCGGCCAACTCCTGCTGCTCTTCGGTATTGATTTTTGCAAGCAAAAACGCACCCTGGTACTCATCAGCAAGCTTCGCCAGCATTGGCATCAACGTCTTGCAGGGTTGGCACCATTCGGCCCAGAAATCAACCAGCACCGGCTGCACCATGGAGCCTTCAAGGATAACCGCCTGAAAGTTGTCGGCGGTGACTTCAATCACGTAGGGGGATTCAGACATATATTAAATACTGAAAAAACAGAAAAAAAGGACCACGGAACACACGGAAAACACGGAAAAAAATAATCAATTCCGTGTGGTCCGTGTGTTCCGTGGTGAAATTCTTTGGCTTGAAATGCCTTAAAAATCGCCGGCAGCGCCCTTTTTCATGATGTCGAGGATGACTTCCCGCACCTTGCTGGCCTGGGAGAGCAGGGGTTCCGGGAGCGTCCTGCCGCCTTCGATCATCATGTCCATATTCAGCGCATACAGCCAGAACTTGCCCTCTTTGTCCTCGACCATGGAGATGCGGCAGGGGAGAAATGCGGCAAAGGCATCGCTGTGATCCACCATTTGCTTGGCGATGAGCGGATCGCAATATTGATAGATCTTCAAAAAACGCTGCTCTTCACCGGTCATGATTTTGACCTGCTCCGAGAGCGGCAGTTCACCGACATTCTTGATGTTGTGCTCGTTGGCGACTGACGCCATCGCCTCTTCGGCATCTTCCCAACTGATATCTTCCTCAAGCGGAAATTTCCAGATGCTGGCGTCTGCAGAGTTCCCCGTCTCCTTGAGTTTCTCCCACATGGTGAGATAGACATCCTTGGCGCCGGGATCCAGCTGTTTGAATGCGGCATACTCGGGTGCGAGTTTGCCGTAGAAAAAAATGCCGCTGGCAATGGCAATGACGCCGACAAGGGCGAGCAGGTTACGAATAAATGACATGTGTCTCCTCCAGATCTCTTCTGTTTTGATTGATATTTGTCATAAAGATACATAATACGCCAAAGATGGCATTGAGGTAAATCAAATCGATGAATAGGATTTTCTTATGTTTGGCGTT
>JAUVEG010000230.1 GCA_030594925.1 Gammaproteobacteria bacterium | reverse complement strand
TGTGGCACGTGGACACAGATCAGATAGAGATTGCAAATGGCGTCTTTCATTTCGTGGAGCCATCCGGTGAGTTGGTTGGCATTCGCTGCAATTCAATTTCCCGGGGGGTAACGCCATGACCAGTATCTACAGGCTCTATGTCGGCCTTTCCCGTGCTGATCAACAGGAACCGGTTGATGGTGACCGGGTGGTGTCATGGCTGGCCACCCACCTTGAAGCGTTTACCGTCGTTGCAGCCACGGGTTTCTTTCAGGGCGTCAAGGAGGAGGCACTCGTCGTCACGATTGCCAACAGCGACCGGCAGCTTGTCGTCGATCTGGTGCAGCGCCTGCGGGTGCACCTGGACCAGGATGGCATCGGACTGGAAGTGGTCGGAGCATATCAGCGTATTACGGCTGAAACCACGGGAGATCGATCATGAGCAATCGCACAAAACCCTCCCCATCTGGCCAGATGCCTGAGGCGTCCAGCGATGCCGGGGCGGCAGGGCAACGACGCCATTTTGAGCGTGAAGCCTTGGCGCGGATGATCAACACCAGCCGTGAGGATGCGGATGAATCTGCAAAGACGCAGGATCTTCCCGCTGAGAATAAAAACGGAATTGGAGAGATAACATGACTATCAAGAAGAGTTCTTACCTGGTGGCGCTCGATGTATTCGGCTTCGATAAAATCGAACCGGCGATACTGGCGTCGTTGGTCACAGAGGATCCGCTTCTGCTGATCGGCCGGTCGGGAACCGGAAAAACGTTTCTGCTCAACTCGCTTTCCGAGGAGCTTGGCCTTGAACACCGGCACTACAACGCCAGCCTGATCTCTTTTGACGACCTGGTTGGCTTCCCGTTCCCCGACAGCGAAAACGATGGCGTGAAATTCCTGGAGACGCCTGCCACGGTATGGGGCGCCGAGTCGGTGCTCGTCGATGAGATCAGCCGCTGCAAGCCCGAGCACCAGAACCGGCTTTTCTCCCTTGTTCACGAGCGCAAGGTGCAGGGTATCTCCATCCCCAAACTGCGCTATCGCTGGGCTGCAATGAACCCGGTGACGACGGACCAGGGCGGCCTGGAGGAGTATGCAGGATCGGAGCCGCTCGACCCCGCCCTCGCAGACCGATTCTCCCTGCTCGTCTGGGCGGTTGACTGGGAGGATCTCACAGCCGAAGAGCAGCGCAAAGTTGCAGACCCGAGCGGGGAGGGGAGGATCTCCAATGATGCCGGAAAGCTGAAAAAGCAGCTGAAGTCATGGCGGAAAACGTTCGTCGAACAACTGGACAACTGCCCGGCCTTTATCCTGGAATACGTGACGACAGTCATCAATGCACTGAACGGGGCCGGTGTGCGTATCTCTCCGCGTCGTTCAAGATTGATGGCGCGTAGTCTGCTTGCGGCCACGATTGTCGAAGGCAGGAGAACGCAGCGATTGTACCGGTTGATCCTTGTGTGCAGCATTCCACATGTGGCATGGGGTGAGGAGGTCGGTAGTGAAATCGTCTCTGCGGCGCACCGGGCCGCATGGAACACGGCCAGTAAGGATGAGGGAAGCTGGATTCATGCCTTCATGGCGCAAGCTTCACTCCCGAAAAAACTCCGCATCCTGTTAAACCAATGCCGTAACGGTGATGAAGGCACGCAGGCGATCGCCCAGTTTATTGCTGCAGAACCTAGGGAGCGGGCAGCGGCGCTGTCGTTCGCCCTCTATCCGGCGGCGGTCATGGAGAAATTGCCCATCGGTGCGGACGGCGTCAATGATCTTGGCTAGATCGCCACGCCGATCCTGTCGGTCGACGGGGAGGTCAGCTGGCAGGAGAGGCGCAGCCTGAGCGACACCCGGCATCCGGATTTCGAGCGGTATGCCCGCGTGATCGGCAGCAAGCGGGGCGGGCGTCGTGAACGCGCCAAGCAGTTCTTCAACTGGTGTCTTGTCGAAAAGGTGAAACCTCAAAATCCCACTGGACTCGAGAGGGAGATCGAATCCTGTGTGAAGCTGCTGAAGCAGAAGGGGCTCGTATGAACGTTGCGCATTCAGCCGTCATCATGCGGGAGCCAACGCTGTATGCAAATACCGGCGGGCCGATGAGCCGGACGCGCCGGGAGAAGATCTCTTCGACCCTGCTGGGAAAAGGCGATGGCTATATCCAATGCCCGCTGCGGATAAGGCTCGGGCTGAAGTTTGAAGATACGCACCCGGTGCATTGTCTCGAAGCGATCCTGGATGCCGAGGGTTTCAGGGATCCCGAAGAACTTCGATGCCTCTATGCATTGCCGCAAGAGGGACTGATTTGCATGCCGTTGCCAGCGAGGGAGAAGCGTCTTTCGGTCTTCCAGGCAAGCAAACGCGAGGTGCTCGAACAGGCATTGCTGCTGGGCCTGTGCACGGCGCAGATCTTCGATCCGCAGCGCCCGGTGTTGTGGACGGAAACGAGCCTGACGCGCGCCGTGGAGCTCTTCGATCCAACGGGGTTTTACGCATGAACGAAAAACAGTTCCACGCCATGATCCAGGAGCTGATCGATGAGAATCCATTTGCGATAAGGGCGGTTCTGAAAATCCTGGAGGTGCAGTTTACGCAGTCGGTTCCAACGCTCGCGGTGACGGTTGAAAGCAAGCCGCGACTGCTGGTTAATTTGTCTTTTATCGATGCGCACTGCCACACCGAAAAACAGGTCAAGGCCGTTATTATTCACGAGTTCCTGCACGTCCTGCTGCGGCATACGGAAGATAAAAGGCGCATGACCACGGCCCGGCACCTTGCGTTCGATGCGGTCATCAATGCCATTATCCACCGCCAGTATGGAGCCGACTTCTCTGCGATGATGTCGACCTATTATGGCGATGCAACCGATCTCAAGCGGTTGCTCAGGCCGATGAATGGAAGAGAGGCATACGCGTTTCGTGACGTTCACTATGCGCAGGGCCGCTACCCGCAATGGGCGCATGCCTGGGATGCACTCTACCAGGGCAAAATGATCGCGGATGATATTGAGTCGCTGGCGCTTCAAATTGAATCCTCGCAATCCGCAGGCAGTTCGCAAAACGGGATTTTCGACCTGGAGAGTGGCAGCACCGGGGAGATTGGTGACTTGCTTGGCAATCACGACGAGATTGGTTGTGAACTCCCTGAGCAATTAGAGAATGCCCTGGATGAAGCCATGCGGGAGATGAATGGTTCCGGCATCTGGCGGTCGCCTAAATCGCGGGGGATTGGCGCGAACCCCTATGAGGCGCTGTTTACAGCGAAGAACGAACCCATGCTTCGCTGGGAGAAAAAAACCATGGCAATCCTCAAACAGCATTTGCAGCCGGATCGCGCATCACGGACAAGCCTGGATGAACCGTTGGAGTACCGGATACCGGTGCTCTCTCCGAATGACCGCCGCGCCTTTATCCGCTCGCTTTGGGCTCCGTTTCTACCTGATGCTGCGTGGTCGACGACGGTCAAGAAGCGTGCTG
>JAUVEG010000305.1 GCA_030594925.1 Gammaproteobacteria bacterium | reverse complement strand
GACCGGAGCCAGCGCCACATTTCCGTGCGCAGCGACGATTGGCAGCCAGCCATGCAAAGGAAACAGCGGTGTGCGAATCGCCAGGCCATAAAAGAGCAGGAAAAAGATCGCAGACTGCAGGTGGCTCGCGACCGGAACCTGGAGCAGATCAAAGAGATCAAACTTCCACACGCCGCCGGTTGCATCTGCATAGTTCCAGCCCAGCATCATGATGCCACCTGCAAACAGCAGCAATCCGGCAGACATGAACTGCAAATAGCGCTCACGCGCCAGATCCTTCTCCGGAGAGCTGGACCAGTGAATCAGCAGATATCCCGTCAGCAGCAACTCAATCGCCGAAAAGACCAGGAACCACAGCAGATTGACAGTAGTAAACAGCGTCATCAACACCGAAGATGTCGCCAGGATGATACTGAAAAGCTTTGCTACATCATCCAGCTGGCGGCCGATAATATAGAGCACCAGCAGCAGCGTTATCAGGGCGGTGAGCAGAATAAAGATCACGCTCATGCCGTCCACGGCAGCGTGATAACCAGGCAGCAGGGACCACTGCTCTGCAAATTGCATGACATTGACAGTGATATCAAAATGGCGATAGAGATCAATCGCCAGCAACATTTCACAGCAGGCGGCAAGCAGACCAATCACTTTGGCCACAGAGGGATTTTTCAACCACCACAGCATCAACGCAGCCGCCAGCGGCAACAGTTGCAACAGTAGTAACAGCGGCCATTCAACCTGTGCCTGCCACGCCATTTCAGAGACGTGGAGCATCAGCAGAAACCCGGCAATGCACCAGACAATTCAGGCACGGTTGGAAACTCGAAACAGTAAAAAACCTCTGAATAAGTCCAGGGGATGGGGGTTCGGGGGAAGGGCAATCCGGATGCCATTGTAAACCATTGATAGATAACCCTTCCCCCGTAAACAAACTTGAAGGAATGCTCTGGTCGAGGCGCGGAGCGACTTGATCAGAGCTTCCTTAAGGATTGCTTATGATAAGTTATTGTGGGAGCCGGAAAAAGAAAAAGATGGAATAATTGACAATTGCCTGCTAACGTCAATCAATGAATTCTGCTTTTAACGGATTAAAAGGAGCTGGAAATGGATGTCAAGGTCAGGGGATTTACCTTTCTGGAGCTGATCATCACGATTGCAATCGCTGCAATTTTGATGGGGATTGCCATCCCCTCCTTTCAATCATTGATCTCATCAACCCGCATCTACTCACAAAGCAGAAAACTCTTCAACACCCTGGTGATGACACGCTCTCGCGCAATAACCAGCGGCTACCGCACCATTGTGTGTCCGACGATTGATGGAGAGCAGTGCAACAACGACAACAAATGGCACCATCAGCTGATCATCTTCGAAGACCGGAATAGCGACGGAAAACGCAACCTGGAAAACGAACCGATCGTTCACACCGCAGAAGCGGCAGAGCAGTTGAACATCTACTCCGGAAGCAGCTACACCTCAACCAGGGCAAGAAGAAAAGTCGCATACTATCCCATGGGACATGCCTACGGAAGCACCATTACGATTACAGTGTGCGACAAAAGAGGGTCAACAGAACCTTACCTGATCGTGGTATCCAACTTCGGGCGGCCAAGAATCTCCAGTGTACGCGCCGACGATTCAAAGCCGCAATGCCCCTGAAGTGCTACATTGCCGGCATCCACGAAATGGCAATGCGGGTCGTAGCCGTAGGCCGGATAAGGCGCCTTCACAGATCTTTGATTCAATGCAGCATCTTTCAGCGCCGTCATCAGGCTTTGTGTTGCCGGATTTTGCTTACGCTCATCCGGCCTACGAACTGGCAGCATCCCCGTCTGTTATTGAATAGTCCAGCCTGAATTTCCGCCCCTGTTCCCTGCACCCCGACCCTGACTCCCATGCTGTCCTGAGCGCATGCTTCTATGCTGTCCGGAATCCCTGTTTCGATATCGCTGCGAGCCTTTACCGCTGCCGCCCTTCGCCTTATATTGATGCTGATAGCGTTTTCCGGATTTCTTCCCGTAATATTCCCCATTTCCCTTGTATTGGCGCCGGTGTTCACTGTATTTCAAATAGGGCCTGTCGCCGCGCATGCGAAGATGAACGCGATCATGCTGATTAATGTGGATATGGTGTGGAAGCCGCCTGGCATGACGCCAACGTCCACGGTCGTGATGATAGTAGTAGCCGCTTCGATAATTGAAGTAGACACCGACTGACGGGTAGAAATAGTAGTCGTACCAGGGCTGCTGGTAGGAAACGACGGTGCCGACATAAGGGGTTTGATAGCCAATGGCGCCACCGACATAATAGGGGTTATAGCAGCCGGATAGAGTGAGTAAAACAACACCACCTGCAGCTGTCAGCAACAGATGCGCGGGTTTTGTTACGGGCATCATAAAATCTCCTCAGAACTTATCAAAGCATTTGACAAACAGCGAATAGATTAGTTGCATATACTATGAGCCTGTCCGGGCTATTATGGGATATAAAGAGCAGATGACGATCATCACTTCAGCACTCTCAGCATCAGAAACAGCTGTTATTGCAGAACTCGCCCGGCAGATCTGGAATGAGCACTATAGCAGCATTATCAGCCGGCAGCAGATCGACTATATGCTGGACAAGTTTCAGAGCACAGCGGCGATTAACAGTCAGATTGACGATGGAATGCTCTATTTCCTCATCAGCAACAATAACCAGCCTGCGGGCTACCTTGCGCTGATGCCGGATGCAAAAAA